>CAUWJW010000001.1:0-34387 GCA_963558985.1 uncultured Clostridia bacterium
TGATTGTAGAAGTATAACACTGTACCCATTGCGTACCGTCCCGTAAATGCATATAATAAAAGAAAAGCAAAGACAAGGGGTAAGAGCAATGAAAAAGCCAATTCCAATCGGATACGAAGATTTCAAACAGGTGATCGACGAAGACGCTTACTACGTAGACAAAACCGGCATGATCAAAGAACTTCTTGACTCAGCAGTCAGCGTCAGTCTGTTTACCCGCCCCAGACGCTTCGGAAAAACATTAAACCTGAGCATGATCCAAAGATTCTTTGAAGATGAGCGGGACAGAGACGGTGAACCGATTAATAACAAGAGCTTGTTTACAGGGCTGCAAATCATAAAACAAGGACAAAGATATCTCAGACATCAGCAGCAGTACCCGGTAATCCACCTGTCGCTGAAATCTGCCAGGCAGCCGGATTTTCATCTGGCCTATGCAATGCTGAAACAGCAGATCATAGAAGAATACAGCAGGCACCAATACATCTTAAATGATTTGGTTTTAACAAATGCAGAAAAGAAGAGATACACGGCCATTTTAAACGGAGCAAACGAGCCGTCTCTTTATTTGGATGCCCTGGCATTTTTATCAAAGTGCCTTGCCATATACCATCAGCAGAAAGCCCTTGTACTGATTGACGAATACGATGTACCTCTGGAAAACGCCTGGTTTGAAGGTTTTTATGAGGAGATGAGCACCTTTGTCCGCTCACTGTTTGAATCTGTACTGAAAACCAATCCGCACCTTAAGTTTGCCGTAATTACAGGATGCCTGCGGATCAGCCGGGAAAGTATTTTCACAGGTCTTAACAATCTGAGAATTTACTCCGTTATGGAGACTCGTTACGCAGAATGTTTCGGCTTCACTGTATCAGAAGTAAAGAAGATGCTGTCCTATTACGAGCTGGAGGATAAATATGACGAAGTAAAGAGCTGGTATGATGGATACCGGTTTGGTGCATGGGAAATCTACAACCCGTGGAGCATCATGAACTATGTGGATCGGGCAAGAACTGAACGGAATGCATTTCCCCGTCCCTACTGGTCCAATACATCCTCCAACAGTATTATTCGTGAACTGGTGGAGCAGGCGGACGAGGAAACAAGAGTGGAACTGGAGCAGCTGATTGCAGGGGAAACCATCGAGAAGCCTATCCATGAAGAAATTACGTATGAAGAGATACACCGGTCGCAGGAAAATTTGTGGAACTTCCTTTACTTTACCGGATATTTAAAAAAGATCGGGGAGCGACAGCAGGGAGAAGAAATTTATATGGAACTGATCATCCCCAATGCTGAGATACGATCTATCTACCGCAGCACCATTTTATCCTGGTTTGATGAAAAAATATGCAGTGTTGACTTTGAGCCTCTTTTGCAGGCCATCGAAACAGGAGACTGCCGCAATATGGAAAAACTCATTTCAGAGCAGCTTTTAGATACAATCAGCTTTTATGATTATGCAGAAAACTATTATCACGGCTTTCTTGCCGGCTTGCTGAAAGCACTGAAAAAGTACCGTGTTTTTTCCAATAGAGAAAGCGGCACCGGCCGTCCGGATATTTTGATGAAAACGCCGTTTATCCGAAATGGAACTGCTGTTATTTTTGAAATCAAAGCAGCAGACACTTATCAAACATTGAAAACATCCTGCGAGAGGGCATTGCAGCAGATTCGGGAACAAAACTACGAAGCTGCCGTCCGTATGGAGGGTTATGAAGCCGTGCGGAAATACGGAATTGCCTTCTACAAGAAGGAATGTATGGTGCTGGAAGGGTGATTTAGGATACCATATTGCAGATATGCCAACTGTTGCAAAAAGTTATTTCTCTGATTTTATGTTTGATTTGTAGATTTATTTAGGGTAAAATATAGGTACAAAGAGAAGAAACTATTATGCAGATTCTTCTTACGCAGATTTTCACCGGGGGTGCAGGCTCCCGGATTTTTTTAAAAATAAGAAGAACAGAGGAGCTTTAAACCGGATACGAGGAGGGATTAGATGTACTGTGAAAATTGCGGAACAAAAGTGGACGATGATGCAAAGTTTTGTGAAAACTGCGGGACACTGATAGAGCCGGAAGCGGCAGCAGGCGATGAGGACAAAAGCGAGCCGGAAAACCTGTGGGATGTGCAGCAGCTGGTAAGAGACGAAACAATGAGCGATTTAGACGAACTGATGCACATGGGTACAGATGGACAAACGGCTGAGCCTTCAGCAAGAGAAACACTGGAGCGAACCATGGTGTTTGTCAAACCGGGCGAGAAGAAAAGCGAAGAAACAGAGGAAATCACATCTTACGGTCTGCCCGAAGAAGAGGTAGAGGCGCTGTCAGCGCTCATGCCGGATGTTTCCGGCCAAAACAGCCTGGCAGATCTGCCGGAACTGGAAGAAATTTTTTCAGCAGCGCAGGGGGCAAATGAAGTGAAAAACGATTCAGAAGAAACTGAAGAACTTCCGGCCGAGAACGAGGAAGAAGCCCCTCAGTCAAAAGAAGAATCCTATGAAGAAGACGATAAACAAGGATTAGAGCAGGAGGCGGAACCGGAATACGAACCGGAGCCGGTTTCAGCTGCAATTCCGGAGTTTCCGGAACCGGAGGCACCGTCACATACCGAATACGAGCAGGAACAAATAGAGGCTGCTGTACAGACAGAGCCTGCAGAAACACAACGGCAGGAACGCTTCGAAGAAAATGCAGTGTACTGCACACAAGAACCTGCACAAGAACCTGCACAAGAAGCGCCTGCAGACAGAGCACCGCTCTTTTGCATGGCATGCGGAAAGAGACTTCCGGAAGGCGCAGCCTTTTGCGATGCCTGCGGAACAGCAACCGGAGAAGTAGAGCCTTCAGAAACCTACATGCGCAGAGCAGCAGGACAGGGAATGGCCATTTCACTCATAAAAGACCTGTTCTTAAAACCGGCATCAACTCTGGAAAAAAGTGCCGGAGAAGATGCTTTTGTGGCAGGAACCGTGTTCTTCCTTGTGAAAGATGTGATCCTGGCCGTGTTATCCGCTCTCTTTATGAGCAAACTGACCGTCACACTTGGCATATTCGGATCGTGGCTTATCAATGGAGATCCATTTGGCTTTGCAGCAAAGATTTTTTTGTGCGCAGTCCTTCTGGATGCGCTGTGGATAGGTATTTTGTACGGAGCCGGATACCTGTTTAAGACGCATATAAATATCAAAGCACTGGTAGGCGCCTGCGGTACAGCATCCCTGTTTACCGGAGTACTGCTCATTGCAGCTGTTATCATAACCGCCCTGTTTCCTCCGGCAGCATTCTGTGCAGCAGCAGTGACGGGTGCTGTTACCTTAGTGACCATGACAAAAGCAGCATCATCTGCATTGAAAATCCAGGCAGACAAACTGATCTATCTTATGGCGGCGACAGGAAGTATTTACATAATAATCCTGTTTACAGCAGGTCAGCTGCTGGCCCGATAATGAAAAATGAAAAGCGGATTATGCAGGAAGAAGTCTTGAATTTTACAGTCAAATAGTGTATTGTAAAAACAGATGATTTTGTATTCCTGTAAGAATATATAATTTTGGGAAGGGGGCAGAGCAGTATGATAGAAAGTATTGCAGCTGCAAGTATCACGTATAGTCAGGCAAAGACCCAGCAGGCAGTCAGTGTTGCATTGCTCAAAGATGTAATGGATACACAGACAGCCCAGGCAGACCAGCTGCTTCGCAACTTGGAAGCAGCAGTCACAGGACTGGGGCAGAACATCGATGTACTTGCCTGATCAAAGGATTGGCACTGCCGGTCCTTTAAGAAAGTGTGCCTGGGGCACACTTTTTTCTTTAAGCAAGCGTAAGAAGAAAAAGGAGAACCAATGAAAAAAGGAATGATAGCACTTCTGGTACTGCTTACAGGTATCTTTATGACAGCCTGCGGTGAGGAAAAAGAGTACTCGGCCGAGCGGTATCATGAAATTATGGAGAGCGAAACAGCTAAATATTACTATAAAGCCAGTGTAGAATCGATCTACTATGATATGGGGGAAGACACAGAGAAAAGCCTGAAAGCAGAGGCAAGAGACGGCAAGGGGAACTGGGTCATTGCAACAGGGACAGAGGAACTGGACACTAGAGAAATCGAACTGGGCGACTATTTCTACACAGTTTTTGATCCGGATAAGGAATATACGAAGGAGAAAAAAGCAGAAGAAGAATCTGTAGAACTGACTTATGCCGGAACTTCTGAAATGAAGCTGGCTGGAAAGACTTACAAGTACGATGAATACCGGGATGAATTTGAGATGGAATGGTACGGGGAAGAAGGAGAAGCACCTGTTAAAGAAAAATATTTGTATATAAAAAGGTACCTGCTGGATGAACAAGGCAAGCTGTATGGAATTTTGTACAGGCAGGAGCAGGAAGTCGGAGACGGACAGAAGAACAAACCGATCTATCAGTCCCTGGAACGGATTAGCGAATTTGAAGAAAACAGCTTTCCGGATGAGATTTTCCAGATTCCCGATACCTATAAAGAAGTAAAATAACCGGACATGACCGGTGCAGTGCAAGAAAAGGAGGAAATTATTAATGGAACAGAGAGTAAAAGAAATCATAGAACGCAGCAAGCGGATCGTTTTCTTTGGAGGAGCCGGTGTTTCCACAGAGAGCAATATTCCGGACTTTCGATCGGAAAGCGGATTGTATCAGGCGGTTTCCCAGTACGGAGAGTCCCCGGAAACCATGCTTTCTCACGATTTTTTCATGAAAAAGACAAAAACCTTCTATGATTACTACAAGAACAACCTGATTTACAGGGAGGCAAAGCCCAATCAGGCGCATACAGCCCTTGCAGCACTGGAGCAGGAAGGGAAGCTGACAGCCGTAGTAACGCAGAATATTGACGGCCTCCACCAGCTGGCAGGAAGCAAGAATGTATACGAACTTCACGGATCGGTGCTGCGAAATTACTGTATGGAATGCGGAGCCTTTTACGATCTGGACTATACGATGGAAGAAAAAAACTGTCAGGATGGAATCCCAAAATGTGAAAAGTGCGGGGGCACGATCAAGCCTGATGTGGTGCTGTACGGGGAAGCACTGGACGAAGATGTGATTAATGGAGCAGTCCGGGCTATTCAGGAAGCAGATACGCTGATTGTAGGCGGCACCTCTTTGGTTGTTTACCCGGCAGCCGGGCTGATTAATTATTTCAGTGGAAAGGATCTGATTCTGATTAACAAATCCCAGACCCAGTACGATGGCAGAGCGACACTGGTCATTAATGATGCAATCGGCAAAGTGCTGGGTGACTAATGCAAAAAAAACGGAAAGGCAAAGCAGGAAGGGGGAAATTGTGACTGTTTTTAGAGAAGGTGTTTTATTCTGTTACCTTTTTGCCATATTCTTAGGAATTGCAGGGATTACAATGGTATTTCTGGCAGGGAGCAGACGTCCCGGTAAAATGAACCGGGCGCTGAAGGTGTTTCTGATCGGGATGCTGATTATGAGTCTTTATGATCTGCTCCTTTATTACACAGGATACGTTTTAGGCGACATTAAAGATATGCTGACCCTGAGAATCGGCAGCTGCATCATCGCTCTGCTTTTTTACTTCTGGCTTCATCTGGAACAGCAAATTGCAAGAACCGAAGAATTTAGCATGTTCCACAAGGCAGCAAGGACGTACATTCTGATTTATGCGATCCTATGGTTCCTGTCAACGATTCTGTTCAGAGTAAACTATTTCTATGCGCTGCGATGGATTCTTCTGGTGACAGACATTATACTCCTGCTGATCCTGCTGGTAGGCAGCGTTGCATATATGAGCAGATGTATGCTCGACCACTGCTCTAAAGGGACACTGTACTATATGATTATTGTAACCGCCATGCTGGTATGGAACTACGCCTCTTATTTTTGGGGAGAAACATCGGTATACTGGGGAAACAGCAAATTTATAAGAGAACCGCTGGACCTGACGATTATTTTCTGGTTTGTTGTAAATGCTGCCAGCGTATGCTTCATCTACTACAACGATTTTAAGCCTGCATTCGAGCCTGTGCAGGTGCAGAAAGAAGAGACAAAGGAATTTAACATCGAGGAGCGGATGGAAGAAGTGGCAGCGCAGTATGAGCTGACAGAAAGAGAAAAGGATCTGAGCCGGCTGATTTACCAGGGCAAGACAAACGGGCAGATTGCCGAGACCCTGTTTATTTCCGAGAGTACCGTAAAAACACATGTTTATAATATTTTTCGAAAAATGGATGTAAAGAGCCGTATGGAAGTGATCCGTATTATACGGGGAACAGAAGAACTATGAAAAAAAGGAATACCGCATCAGAATCAGATTGTTTTTTTCTAATGCAGTATTCCTTCTTTGTATCTGAACAGTTTATGAACCTTTATGCAACAGAAGAAAGGAGTTTTTTATAATTTGCTTCTTCTACACTGTGTTTGTTAAAATAAATGTCAGCCAGCCACCAGGTGCCAAAGGTCAGAACCACCATAGCCAATTTGTAGCCGAGCATTTTTAATCCGCCCTGGTAAAGGCGATCAATTCCGACAAAACCGACAAAGATGGAAAGAATCAGTGCCAGTGTGGGATTTTTAAAAGATAAATTTTTCCAGTCGGTGTGGCTGCAGCTTGCAATTAAAGTGTCGGCTTCCTGCGCATGATCCTTACCGACATATCTTTTTAATGTGTCAATATCCATATGATTTTAGAACCTCCTTACAAAATTGTTAACTTTCTTTTCCGGTCAGGGAAAGAATACCAGAAAACGGCAGGTCTGTCTGTAGAACCCTGGTATGAAGCGCAGCTAAACCGGCTACAACTTTAGTATGAAACAGTCTAAGACTGCCGGGAGTCTGAATTTTTCGCATTTTAGGATGCGGAAAAAAGGGAATTTTTATATAGTGCAAACTATGATATAATACTTTCATCTAACGAATGATTTTGCGGAAAGGGGTACAAGAATTTGAATTTGCTACTAACAAATGATGATGGGATTGATGCGGCAGGGATCCGCAACCTGGCGGCAGCACTGTCCCGGGAAGCAGATGTTTATGTATGTGCGCCGCATACCCAGCGGAGTGCGGCAGGACACGGGATTACGGTAGGAAAACCCATTGAGGTGGAGGAAGTTCCATTTGAAGGGGCAGTAAAGGCATATGCAGTAACCGGAACACCTGCCGACTGTGTGAAGATTGGCACAAAGATCCTGCGTGATCAGAACATCAAGATTGACATGGTGTTTTCAGGCATTAATCTGGGAGGAAATCTGGGTACAGATACGCTATACTCGGGAACTGTTTCAGCAGCAGTAGAAGGATCCCTTTGCGGGATTCCGTCGGTAGCAGTATCGGTAAACAGCCATCAGGCAACTCATTTTGAACTGGCCTGTGAACTTGCTGTCAACGCATGCAAGAACGGATTTGCGCACATGGATGCCAAAACAGTATTGAATATCAACACACCGGATCTTCCGAAAGAGGAAATCAAAGGCATCAGATATACAAGACTGGGAGCCAGAGAATATAAAGAATGGTTCCATCCGAAAACAGGTGAAAACGGCAGGACGCAGTACTGGTACGAAGGCAATCCGGTTGTTTATGAAGGACTGCCCGGTGATATTGACGTGATTGCCATGCAGGACGGCTTTGCCAGCATTACACCGCTTCAGTATGACCTTACAAATTATAATATGATAGATACAATAAAAAAATGGGGGTTAACGGAATGAACCTTGCAGTAAAAGAAGATGCAGTACTGGCAGTCATCGACTTGCAGGAAAAACTCATGCCTGCCATGGCAAATGCGCAGCAGCTGGAACATACCGCTTTAAAATTGATAAAGGGTCTTAAAATCCTGGGCGTACCTGCCATCGTGACGCAGCAGTATACAAAAGGTCTGGGCGCAACCATTCCGTCTGTTGCTCAGGCCCTCGGCGACTATGAGCCTGTTGAGAAGACAACCTTCAGTGCAATGAAGGAGCCTGCCTTTGCAGAAGCTCTGAAGAAGTCCGGAAAAAAGACTGTGATTCTCATAGGGATCGAGGCGCATATCTGTGTGCAGCAGACAGCACTGCAGCTGCTGGAAGAAGGTTGCCGGGTATATGTGATCCGGGACTGCATTGCATCAAGAAGCGAGACAGACAGCGCATGCAGCATGCAGCGCATGGCTGCAGCAGGAGCTGTCATTACCACTTATGAATCCATTCTTTACGAACTATTGGGAGGAGCAGGAGAAGAAGGGTTTAAAGCCATTTCTTCGATTGTAAAATAAGCTTATGTTTATGTTTGAAAATCGCATTACCATTGAAGACAGACCATTACTGGAAGAATATTTGAATGCGTATGATTATAAGACATCCGGTTTGTCTTTTTCCGCACTGTACATGTGGAGGAATATTAATTTTTTCAGCTGGAAGATAGCAGGAGACTATCTGCTCCTTGCAGGAATCAGCCATCTGGAACTGGAAGACGGCATCATTGAGCCCTTCCTTTTTCCGCCGCTTACAAAGACCGGCACATATGAGCCGGAAGGCGTGCGGAAAGCGCTGTACGAAGCAAAAGAGATCTTTGAAAAAAGCGGACATCCTTTTTCCATCCGTCTGCTGCCTTTTCATATGATCGATATTATAAAAGAAGCCTGCCCCGGTGAGATGAAGTACATTGATGACCGGCCGAACCACGACTATGTGTACTTGCGCCAGGATCTTGTGCAGCTCAAAGGCAGAGATTATCACGGCAAGAAAAACCATCTTAACTATTTTCACAAAAACTTTGCGTATGAATATGTACCGCTCACATCAGATATGGCGGGGGATGCCATGCGCTTTATTGACGAGTTTAACCGGCGCAAAGAAGTGCCCGAACATGAGATGCAGATGCTGAAGATGGAAGAAGAGGCAATGGCAGACGTCTTTCGCAACCTGGAAAAAGTCGGATACCTGGCAGGCGCCATTCTCATAGATGGGAAGATCCAGGCACTCAGTATCGGCGGAAGACTGAATAAAAACACCGTCACGGTCCATGTAGAGAAAGCCAATGTAAAATACAGAGGACTGTACCAGGCCATCAATCAGGAATTCTGCAAGAATATACCTGAATGGGTAAAATACCTCAACAGAGAGGAAGATATGGGGATTCCGAATCTCCGCAAGGCAAAGCTGTCCTACAAGCCGGTAAAAATGATAGAAAAATATATTGCAGTCTTTAAGTAATTAGCAGCTTTCAAAGTTGTTAAAATATTAACGGGTTTTTATCAAAACTTCTTGCAATTCGAGAAAAAATATGATAGTTTTTTAAGAAGAAAGCAAAGGTCAACTTGGTTAAAATCTAATTAAGCGTTACTTTAGCACAATTGTGCAAGTTTTAAGGAGGACATGAAAATGAGAGAAGTTGTTATTGTAAGTGCAGCAAGAACCCCAATCGGCAGTTTCGGCGGTTCACTGAAGAACGTACCGACTAAGACTTTAGGTGCGATTGCAGTGAAAGAAGCCATCAAAAGAGCAGGAATCAAACCGGAAGATATTGATGAAGTTGTTCTGGGATGCGTACTGCAGGGTGCTCTGGGACAGAATATTGCAAGACAGATTGCTATGGAAGCGGGAATTCCGAAAGAAGTACCGGCAATGACACTGAACAAGGTGTGCGGATCCGGACTGAGAACTGTTTCTCTGGCTGCACAGATCATCAAAGCAGGAGATGCTGACATTGTTGTAGCAGGCGGAGCAGAAAACATGTCCATGGCAGCTTATGCTACACCGGCAACAAGATGGGGCGCAAGAATGAACAACACAAAGATGATCGATATGATGGTAAACGATGGTCTGTGGGATGCATTCAACGATTACCACATGGGTATCACAGCTGAAAACATTGCAGAGCAGTGGGGTCTGACAAGACAGGAACTGGACGAATTTGCAGCAGCTTCTCAGCAGAAGGCAGTAGCAGCAATCAAAGCCGGAAAATTCAAGGATGAAATCGTACCTGTAGAAATCCCTCAGAGAAAGGGAGATCCAGTAATCTTTGATACAGACGAATTCCCAAGAGACGGCGTAACAGCAGAAAGCATCAGCAAGCTGAAACCTGCATTCAAGAAGGACGGAATGGTAACAGCAGCAAACGCTTCCGGTATCAATGACTCCGGAGCAGCTCTCATCGTAATGTCCAAGGAAAAGGCTGACGAACTGGGAATCAAACCTATGTGCACAATCAAATCCTACGCATCTGCAGGTGTAGATCCAAGCATCATGGGTATCGGACCTGTTCCATCTTCCCAGAAGGCACTGGAAAAAGCAGGCATGAAGGTTGAAGACCTTGACCTGATCGAAGCAAACGAAGCTTTCGCAGCTCAGTCTGTAGCAGTAGGCAAAGAGCTGGGATTCAACAAAGAAATTCTTAACGTAAACGGCGGAGCAATCGCTCTGGGACACCCGATCGGAGCATCCGGCGCAAGAATCCTGATCTCTCTGATTCACGAAATGGCAAAGAGAGACGCTAAGACAGGCCTGGCAACTCTGTGTATCGGAGGCGGACAGGGTACTGCAATGGTAGTTGAAAGATAAGACTGCGTACTTACATAACAAAAACATGCAATATGAAATACGGAAGGAAACAGTAAGGTTCCTTCCGTATTTTTAGATTTGGAAGGAAAAGGGAGCGCCTGTTAAAAAGAGCATAAGAACAACATCAGAATTTCTTAAGATTTTCGTCAAAAATTTGACACATTTATTTCCTATAATAGAATCACAAAAGGGAAACAAGATAAAACTTTACAAAAGGGAAAGGGGAACATTATGAAACAAAAAGCAGTAGCAATGGCAGCAGCTTTTACCATGCTCCTGGCAGTCGGTGTAACCGGATTGGGAAGCGAGATTTTATCGCAGCATCCTGCGTATACAAATCCGAGCCTTCGGATGGAAACGTGCAAGACAGTACTTTCGCTGCCGGAAACAGAAACCATGCTTTTGGCAGCGCCCCGAGAGGGAGGAAAATAAAAGATATCAGTGAAAAAGGGAGCTTGGGGGGCTCCTTTTTCATTGCATTTGGTATGTCAGATGGGATATAATAATAAATGATATTTTTTAGGAGGGAAAACCATGGCAGATATGGAAAAAAAACAGGCAGGCGCGCCGGAAAGCGCATCCAACTTTATTCATAATATAATCGACAAGGATCTAGAGTCTCAGAAATATGGAGAACGGGTACATACTCGTTTCCCTCCGGAACCAAACGGATACCTTCATATTGGACATGCAAAATCTATTTGTCTCAACTTTTCAACAGCAGAGAAGTATCATGGCAAATGCAACCTGAGATATGATGATACAAATCCTGTAAAAGAGGATATGGAATATGTGCAGGCTATCGAAGAAGATGTAAGATGGCTTGGCTTTCAGTGGGATGAACGTCTGTGGGCTTCTGACTACTTTGACAAGATGTACGAATTCGCAATTCGCCTTATTAAAAAGGGAAAAGCCTTTGTCTGCGATCTCAATGCAGATCAGATCCGGGAATACAGAGGAACTCTGAAAGCACCGGGAAAGGAAAGTCCGTACCGGAATCGCTCCGTGGAAGAAAATCTGAAGCTCTTTGAGGAGATGAAGGACGGCAAGTATGCAGACGGGGAGAAGGTGCTGCGTGCCAAGATTGATATGGCATCTCCCAATATTAATATGAGAGACCCTGTTATTTACAGGATATCCCATGCAGCGCATCACAATACAGGCAGCAGATACTGCATTTATCCGATGTATGACTATGCGCATCCAATCGAGGATGCCATCGAAGGCATTACCCACTCCATCTGTACCCTGGAATTTGAGGATCACAGACCTTTGTACGACTGGGTTCTGCAGGAACTGGAATGGGAAGCGCCTCCACAGCAGATTGAATTTGCCCGCCTGAACCTGACCAACACCGTAATGAGCAAACGTCATCTGAAGGCACTGGTGGACCAGGGAACGGTAGACGGATGGGATGATCCTCGCATGCCGACTATTGCAGGGCTGAGAAGACGCGGATATACGCCGCAGGCCATTCGAGATTTCTGCGAACGCATCGGCGTTTCCAAGGCAAACAGTACCGTAGATGTGGCACTTCTGGAGCACTGCGTAAGAGAAGACCTGAAAACAAAAGTACAGAGCCGCAATGTAGTAGAAGACCCGATTAAAATTGTAATCACCAACTACCCGGAAGACCGGACGGAAGAAATGGAAATTGAAAACAACCGGGAAGTGCCGGAAATGGGAAGCCGTAAAGTGCCGTTCAGCAGAGAGCTTTATGTAGACGGAGCAGACTTTATGGAAGAACCGGTGAAAAAGTATTTCCGCCTGTTCCCGGGAAATGAAGTGCGCTTCAAAGGTGCCTACTTCATCACCTGCAACGACGTGATCAAAGATGAAAACGGCCAGATAAAAGAACTGCACTGCACTTATGACCCGCAGACCCGAAGCGGCAGCGGATTTGAAGGCAGGAAGGTCAAGGGAACCATTCACTGGGTAGATGCAAAGACCGCAGTTAAGGTGAAGATTCGCAACTATGACTACCTGATGATAGAAAACGAAGAAGGCGAAAACGTGCTGAATCCCGACTCTCTGCAGGAATCCTGGGGATATGCAGAGCCGGCACTGGCAGAAGCGGCGCCGGGAGAACGCTTCCAGTTCTTCAGACATGGTTACTATATTGCCGATGAAAAGCTGTCTGAAGGCGAAGAAAAAGTATTTAATAAGATTGTGGGACTGAAAAGTTCCTGGAAAAAATAAAGGAGAACAAATGGATTACTACAAAGAGTCTCTTAAAATGCATGAAGAGCATAAGGGGAAAATGGCAGTGGCAAGCAAGGTTCCTGTAAAGAACAAAGATGACCTGTCCACAGCCTATACGCCGGGGGTTGCAGAGCCATGCCGGAAGATTCACGAAAACCCGGAAGATGTTTATAAATACACAAACAAAAGTAACACCGTAGCGGTCATCAGTGACGGATCGGCTGTGCTGGGGCTTGGAAATATCGGCGGAACTGCGTCCATTCCGGTTATGGATGGGAAATCCCTGCTCTTTAAAGAATTTGCAGGAATCGATGCCATTCCCATTTGCCTGGACACACAGGACACAGATGAAATTATCAGCATTGCAAAGAACATTGCACCTACTCTGGGCGGCATTAACCTGGAAGATATTTCAGCACCAAGGTGTTTTGAAATTGAACGCAGATTGCAGGAGCAGGTAGACATTCCTGTTTTCCATGATGACCAGCACGGAACAGCAGTTGTGGTAACCGCAGCCATTATTAATGCACTGAAGCTTACAGGGAAAAAGTGGGAAGAACTGAAGATTGTAATCAGCGGAGCCGGAGCTGCGGGAGCAGCAATTGCCAGAATGTTGCTGTCAGAAGGTGCAGGAGATGTGATCGTCTGTGACCGCACAGGCGCGCTTGTTAAAAATGATGACAGGCTGACACCGGCAAAAGAAGAACTGGCGCAGATTACCAATAAATCCCTTGCAGCAGGGACACTGGCGGATGTCATCAAAGGGGCGGATGTCTTTATCGGCGTATCAGCGCCTAAAACGGTTACCGAGGATATGGTGCGTTCCATGGCAAACGATGCCATCGTGCTGCCTATGTCCAATCCGGAGCCGGAAATTATGCCGGAAGCAGCAAAAAAAGCAGGAGCAAGAATCGTTGGAACCGGCCGCTCCGATTTTCCGAACCAGATTAATAATGTGCTGGCTTTCCCGGGAATTTTTAAAGGAGCCCTTGCAGCTCGTGCAAAAAGGATTACCGAGGATATGAAGCTGGCAGCGGCACAGGCTCTTGCGGATATCATTCCTGCACAAGAGCTGACGGAAGAATATATTATTCCAAGTGCCTTTCATCCGGGAGTTGCAGATGCTGTAGCACAAGCAGTAGCAGCAGCGTGGAAAGAATAAACACAGAGTGCGCATTCTGCGCATTGGGGTTTCTTCTCATTTTTTCGCTTACATGCATACAAAATGGGAAGAAATCTCTTTTCTTTATCTTTATATGCAATGGAGGGAAGTAATGAGAGTCATACTTGACGGCATGGGCGGAGACCATGCGCCTTTTGAAATTGTAAAAGGTGCAGTCGAAGCTGCAAAAGAGATGGAGCATGAGATTTATATCGTGGGAAAAGAGGATTTAATCCGGGCAGAGCTGGACAAATACAAATACAATCCGGAGCAGATCAAAGTGGTTCATGCAGAGGAAGTCATCACCAATGAGGACAGCCCGGTAAAGGCTATCAAGAGAAAAAAAGAATCTTCCATGGTAAAAGGTCTTACTATGCTCAAAGAAGGAAAAGGAGACCTGTTCGTTTCAGCAGGAAATACAGGAGCGCAGGTAGTAGGAGGCCGTATGATACTGGGAAGAATCAACGGCATAGACAGACCGGCACTGGCCAGTATTTATCCGGTACTGGGAGGAAAGGCGTGTCTTTTGGTAGATGCCGGTGCAAGTGCCGAATCAAAGGCGCATAATCTGCTGGAATACGGGACCATGGGCAGCATCTATGTAGAGAAGGTGTTTGGCCGTCCTGAACCAAAGGTAGGTCTTGTCAATCTGGGCGTGGAAGAAGGCAAAGGCACCGGTGTGACAAAGGAGGCGTACAAACAGCTTTCACAGGCGCCGATTAACTTTATAGGAAACGTAGAGGGAAGAGAAATTCCCGCAGGCGTCTGCGACGTGATTGTCTGTGACGGGTTTGTGGGGAATGTGATCTTAAAGCTGACAGAAGGACTGGCCTGGAGCGTTCTGAAACTTTTAAAGAGAAAATTTCTGGAAGGGCTCAAAGCGAAAATCGGTGCCATGTTCCTGAAAAACAAGCTGGGGGAACTGAAAAACGAATTCGACTATTCCGAGTACGGCGGTGCGCCTATCCTGGGAGTGGACGGAGCAATGGTGAAAATGCATGGATCATCGAATGCAAATGCTGTGAAAAATACCATACTGAAGGGGATTCCTTATGCAGAGGAAAATGTGGTCGGCATTATCAAAGAAGCTATTACAGACTTAGAGGAGATTATTGCGGGTGAACAATAACAAACAATTTGAAGATAAAATCGGATATCACTTTAAAGATGCACAGCTGCTGGAACGTGCACTGACGCACAGCTCCTACGCAAAGGAGACAGGACAGGGACATCTGTCTGGCAACGAGCGGCTGGAATTTTTAGGAGATGCCTTTCTGGATGCGATTATTGGAGAAGAACTGTACCGAAAAATGCCAAAGGCAGAGGAAGGGCAGCTGACAAAAGCAAGAGCCTCTATTGTATGCGAAAGATCTCTAGCGCAGGCGGGACGCAGACTGTCCATCGGCCGGCACATGATGTTCAGCAGAGGCGAGGAAAAATGCGGCGGAAGGGATCGGGATTCCCTTCTGGCAGACGGCATGGAGGCTGTGATCGGTGCGATCTATCTGGATGGCGGCTATGCAAGGGCACAGCATTTTGTTCTGGATATTTTCAAGGAAGACCTGCAAGATGCAGGAAAAGGGAAATTAAACAACCGGGACTACAAATCTGAGCTGCAGGAACTGCTGCAGAGCAAAGGAATCCTGGACATCCGCTACAGCTTAGAAAAGGAAGAAGGTCCCGATCATAACAAGACCTTTTCTGTAAGCCTGGAAATTTGCGGAAAACCGGGCGGCAGCGGAACCGGAAGGAGCAAGAAAATAGCAGAACAAAATGCTGCGAAAGACGCAATGGAGAGGGGTCTTGATGTATTTTAAGCGGATGGATCTACATGGATTCAAATCTTTTGCTGACCCGGTTACAATCGAATTTCACAAAGGAATCACCTGTGTTGTAGGTCCCAATGGGAGCGGCAAAAGCAATATCAGCGATGCCATACGATGGGTGCTGGGAGAGCAGAGCCCCAAAATGCTCAGGGGAGGCAAGATGGAAGAAGTCATCTTTGCAGGAACAGCCAGCCGAAAGTCCAGAGGCATGGCAGAAGTTACCCTTGTAATTGACAATGAACAGGGCACACTGCCCATTGACTATAATGAAGTAGCCATTACACGAAGAATGTTTCGTTCCGGAGAGAGCGAATACTCCATCAACAGCAATCCCTGCAGGCTGAAGGACATACGGGAGCTGATCATGGATACAGGAATCGGAGTGGACGGTTACTCTCTCATCGGACAAGGAAAAATTTCAGATATAATCAGCAATAAGACAGAAAGCAGACGGGAAATCTTTGAAGAAGCTGCCGGTATTGTAATGTACAGGACAAGAAAAGCAGAATCAGAGAAAAAACTCACATCGACCTCTGCCAATCTGGAGCGGATTAACGATATCATCAGCGAGATCGAAGGCCGCATCGATGGACTCAGAGAGGAAAGCCTCAAGGCCTCGGAATACTTAAAGCTGCGGGAGAGGAACCGGGAGCTGGAGATTAATATTGCCCTTCATAATATGGAAGAGCTGGAAAAACGAAATAAAGAAATGCAGGAAGATATTTTCCGACTGTCAGAAAAACTGGAAACCTGCACACAGCAGCGAGGGACCATGGAAAAACAGCTGCTGAAAATAAAACAGAAAACAGAGCAGCTGCAGAATTCGCTGGAAGAAACCAGAGAACAGCGGATAAGATGTCTGGAAGAAATCAATCGGCTGTCAGGCAGAGGAAACTTAAACCGGGAACGCCTGCGGGCCATTGAAAAAGAGAAAAAGCGCCTGAAAGAAGAGCAGGCAGCACTGAAAAGCAAGCTGGAATCAGAAAAGCAGAGTGCAGAAGCACTTTCAAAAGAATACATGCTTGCAGAGAGCAGGCAGCAGGAAGCGGACAGCAGGCTGCAGGAAAAGCTCAGAGAACAGAGCGGGCTGACTGCAGACCTGGAACAAGTCTCCCAAATGGCGGAGCAGTGCAAGGAAGAGATTTATGAAATCCATAGCAGCCTCAGCGGGAAAAAGACAGAAGCTGCAAGCTTGGAAAACCTGAGACAAACCCTGGAACGCAGACGGCTGCAGCTGACAGAAGAAAAGAGCGGCAGCGAGAAGAAAAACCGGGAAATGCTGGATCAGTTTAACCGCCTCCGAAGCGAAAACGAAAGTCTGGAAACAGAATGGAAAGAAAAGCTGGAGGAACTGACAGAAAAAGAAACAGAGCAAAAACAGCTTTCAGACAAAAAAGAAGAAACAGTCAAAGCACTGGAAGAATTGCGGCTGCATTTGGGGCAGCAGACTGTCCGCCAGAAGACAATCCGGGAGATGGAGAGCAATTACGAAGGATACCACTATGGAGTGAAATTTATTATGCGATCCGGGCTTCCAGGAATCTACGGTACAGTGGCAGAGCTGATTACCGTTCCAAGAGACTATGAAATTGCCATTGAAACTGCACTGGGGGCTGCACTGCAAAATATCGTATGCGCCGATGACAGGAGCGCACAGCAGGCTATTGAACGGCTAAAAGAAAAAAAAGCAGGGCGGCTGACTTTTCTTCCCGTTTCATCCATAAGGGGAGGCGGGAGCCGCACACCGGTTCAGATGGAGCAGGCTCCCGGCTTTCAGGGCTTTGGAACAGACTGCATCCGGTTTGACAAAAAATACGAAAATGTATTTCAATACCTTCTTGGCAGAGTAGCGCTGGTAGACACTATGGAGCATGCAGTCGCCCTTTCAAAAAAAGCAGCGGGTATTCGCTTTGTTACCTTGGAAGGAGAAGTTATCAATGCAGGCGGTGCAATCACAGGCGGCCGTTACAAAAATAAAACAGCCAATTTCCTGGAACGCAAAGGAGAGATCGCACAGCTGCAAGAAAAACTCAGACAGGGAGAAAAACATCAGGAGCAGCTGCGGCAGGAAGACACAAGACTGGGAGAAGCCCTGGAGAAAAAGAAAGAAGAAATTCTTTCTCTGCAGGAAGGATGCAGACACCTGGAAATGAAAATTTTTGCCGGAAAAAATGAACTGGAAGCTGTAGAACAGACCATAGAGGCCAGACGGGAGAACACCGGAAGGTGGGATCAGGAGCTGGAAAACATCCGGATGGAACAAGGAGCCTCGCGCACAATGGCGCAGGAACTGGAAGAAAAAATCCGGCAGCTGCAGGAAGAGATGAATGAAAAAGAGGGACTTGCACAAAAGTATATGGATCTGCGGGACCAGGCGAAAGAAACGGCTGTCCGGCTGAGGGAGGAGATTACTGAGATCCGTCTTCAGGCCGGCAGCTACGAAAGTGAAAAAAACAGCACAAGACAAATGGAGCAGCGGGTCAAAGGCTCCATCGCAGAGCTTCTGGCCGAACTTACAGAGAAAGAAAAGCAGGCCTCAGAACTGGAAACAGAAAAAGAAGGGCTGCAGATGAGTCATACAGATACAGAACTGCTGGTAAACGTGCAGGAAGAAAAGAAAGAGCAGCTGGAACGGCGCCTGGAGGAACTGTCCGAGGAGCGGAAGCAGGAAACAGAATGCGGGCATAAACTGGGGCAGGAGAAAGAAGCGCTGGAACAGCAGATGGAAGCACTGCGCAGCCAGAAATATGAAATGGAGATTAAATCTGCCAAAAATGAAACACAGCTCAGTGGGTACAAAGAAAAGCTGTGGGATGATTTTGAAATCTCTTACATTCAGGCGATGGATTACAAGAAGCAGGACTTTGCCGCTTCCGCAGCAGTAAAGGAAAACAAGCGCATCAGGAACCGTATGAAAGAACTGGGGGAAGTCAATACCGGATCAATCAAAGAATATGAAACAGTCAGCGAGCGATATGAATTCCTCACAAAACAGCGAGCAGATGTTTTAGAATCAGCTGACAGCCTCAGCCGCATTATCCGGGACATGGACAAGACGATTAAAGAGCGTTTTCGAGAAACCTTTGATCAGGTGGTACTTTACTTTGAAGAGGTTTTTGCACAGCTGTTCGGCGGCGGACATGCACAGCTGCGTCTGGATAATGAGAAGGAGCCGCTGGAATCAGGCATCGAAATTATCGCTCAGCCGCCGGGTAAAAAACTGCAGAACATCAACCTGCTTTCCGGAGGCGAGAAGACAATGACTGCCATCGCACTGATGTTTGCGGTTTTAAAAACAAAGCCCACCCCGTTTTGCATTTTAGATGAGGTGGAGGCAGCCCTGGATGATGCCAATATTGAGCGTTTTGCAAAGTATCTGAAAAACTTTGAAGGGATTCAATTTACACTGGTGACGCACCAGAAAGCGACAATGGAACATGCAGATGTGCTTTACGGCGTGACCATGCCGGAACAGGGCGTTTCCAAAGTGCTTTCCCTGCGCCTTGGAGAACATTTTGAAATATAGAAAAGGAGACTGAACTTATGGCTTTTGGAAAAAAGAAAGGTTTTTTTGGAAGGCTGTCGGAGCGGATCGGAGATGTGATTCTTTCCAGACCTTCTATAGATGAGGATTTGCTCGATGAGCTGGAAGAGGTGCTGATTACATCCGATATCGGTATGGAGACCACCATGCACATTATCGAGCAGCTGAGAAAAGACATTAAAAGCAATTACATTACAAAGCCGGCGCAGGTGAAGGAGCAGCTGAAAAAAATTATTGCAGGGCTCATGGATAAGGGAGAGCGCCACCGCCTTTGCCCCGATACACCGCTGATTATTTTAATGATCGGCATCAATGGAGGCGGCAAAACAACATCCATCGGAAAGATCGCCCACAAATGCAGGCAGCAGGGTAAGACCGTTATGCTTGCAGCAGCAGACACCTTCCGTGCGGCAGCAAGCGAGCAGCTTGAGATCTGGGGAGACAGAGTAGGTGTCAATGTAGTGCGCCATCAAGAAGGGGCAGATCCGTCAGCTGTGATATACGATGCCATCCAGTCCGCAAAGGCCAAGGAAATCGATGTTCTTATCTGCGACACCGCAGGAAGACTGCAGAATAAGAAAAATCTCATGGATGAGCTTTCCAAAATGGATAAGGTGATAAGCCGTGAATTTCCGGAAGCAGCCAGAGAAAACCTGCTGGTTCTGGATGCCACGACTGGAAAAAATGCAGTGTCCCAGGCAAAAGAATTTAACGAAAGCGCAGATATTTCAGGCATTGTCCTGACCAAGCTGGATGGGACTGCCAAAGGAGGAATCGTTATTACCATTGCCGATGAATTTGACATGGCAGTAAAATACATTGGTGTAGGAGAAGGGATCGATGATTTGAAAGAGTTCGATCCGGCTGAATTTGCAGGAGGAATTTTTGATGAGTAAACCGATCGTTGCCATTGTAGGAAGACCCAATGTGGGAAAATCCACCTTTTTTAACAAGGTGGTAGGCCGCAGAGTGGCCATTGTAGAAGATACACCGGGGGTCACCAGAGACCGGATCTATGCAGAAGCAGAATGGACCGGGATCCACTTTGCCCTGATTGATACCGGAGGGATCGAGCCGGCCAGCAAGGATGTCATCCTTTCACAGATGCGCGAGCAGGCAGAAGTGGCTATGGCTGCAGCCGATGTAATCCTTTTCATGGTAGATGGAAAAGAGGGTCTGACAGCTGCAGACCGGGAAGTGGGAATGATGCTCATGCGGACAGGGAAAAAAGTCATCCTTGTCGTAAACAAAGTGGACAAGCCGGTTCTTCCCGATGATTTCTATGACTTTTACGAATTGGGACTGGGGGAACCCATTGCCATTTCCTCTGTCAATATGCTCAACTTTGGAGATCTTCTGGATCAGATTGTTGCAAACTTTCCGGAAGGAGAAGGTCTGGAAGAGGAAGACGAAATCAAAATTGCAGTCATTGGAAAACCAAATGTGGGGAAATCCTCTCTGATTAATGAACTGCTGGGGGAAAAGCGTGTAATCGTTTCGCCCATTGCAGGCACCACCAGAGACTCCATAGACACACCTTTTGAAAAAGACGGGGAGAAATACCTGCTCATTGATACAGCAGGGATCCGCAGAAAAAGCAAGGTGAATGAAGATATCGAACGGTACAGTGTGATTCGTGCAGTCGCAGCCATTGAGCGGTGTGATGTATGCCTTCTGATGATTGATGCGACAGAGGGAATCACTGAGCAGGATAAGAAAATCGCAGGCGTTGCTCATGAAGCAGGCAAGGGAATTGTAGTAGTCGTAAATAAATGGGATCTCATTGAAAAAGAGACCAATACTATGAAGCATTTCAGAAAAGAGATTGAAAAAGAGCTGACCTTCATGTCCTATGCGCCCTCTGTTTTTATTTCAGTTCTCAACAGACAGAGAGTCACAAACGTGCTGCAGACAGCAAAGGCAGTGGCAGAAAACAGAAGCATGCGTGTATCTACAGGGCAGCTTAACAGCCTGATTACAGATGCTATGATGATGAAGCAGCCTCCATCAGACAAAGGAAAGAGACTCAGAATTTATTATGTCACTCAGGTGGGCGTGAAGCCGCCGCTCTTTTCCTTTAAGATTAATTCAAGAGAACTGATGCATTTCTCTTATGCCAGATACATGGAGAACAAAATACGGGAAGGCTTCGGATTTGAAGGAACATCCATTAAATTTGTATTCCGAGAGAAGGGTGAGAAAGAAGATGAGTAACAGTTGGCTTTTTTGGAGCATGGTTCTTGTTGCATATCTGATCGGCAACATTTCCCCGTCAATTCTTCTTGCAAAAGCCAGAGGAATTGACATAAAAAAGGAGGGGAGCGGAAATGCGGGAACTACCAATGCGCTTCGTGTAATGGGAAAAAAGGCGGGGGTTATTACTCTGGTAATTGATGTGCTTAAAGGGGTTGCTGCCGTTTTGCTGGGAGCGTTCATATGCGGGCCGCAGTGCAGCATGTTTTGTGCAGTGGCAGTCATGTTTGGACACATCTGGCCGGTTCTGTACCGGTTCAAAGGCGGAAAAGGCGTAGCTACAGCCTTCGGAGCGCTTATGGGGCTGAATCCGTGGCTGGGGCTTTCTGCCCTGGGTGTGGTCATAATATGCGTGCTGATTTCAAAGCGCATGTCCGTAGGCTCGGTCCTGGGGGCATTGTCTTTTCCGCTTCTGTGCTTCTTTCTTGAGCGGGAATTTCTGCCTCTGGGCTGTGTACTGGCAGTCATTATTATTGTGAAGCACAGAGCAAATATCGTGCGGCTGTTTCGTGGAGAAGAACCGAAACTGACTATTTTTAACAAGGAGAAAAAACAATGAAAAGGATTGGTGTAATTGGAGCGGGAAGCTGGGGTACAGCACTGGCCGTTACCCTCAGCGGCAAAGGACATTCCGTCAGAATCTGGGACGTGGATCCTCAGCACCTGGAGGAACTGGAAAAAAACAGAGAAAATGTAAGATACCTGCCGGGTATTTCTTTTCATGAAAACCTGCAGGTGGCAAAGTCTGTGGAAGAAGCACTGGAGGGAGCGGATCTGGCGCTGTTTTCTGCTCCTGCACAGCATTTCAGAAGTGCGCTGCAAAATGCGATTCCTTACCTGAAACCGCAGATGATCCTTGTAAATGTGGCAAAAGGCATTGAGCAGAAGACTTTGATGCGTATGTCAGAGATCGCATTTGAACTGCTGCCTGATGCAAAATATGCAGTGCTGTCAGGACCGTCCCATGCAGAGGAAGTGGGGAAGGGACTGCCGACAACAGTAGCGGCGGCTTCAAGAGATCTGAAGCTGGCAGAAGAAGTGCAGGACATTTTTATTACAGACCGTTTCCGGGTGTATACAACAGAGGATGTGACAGGTGTAGAGCTGGGCGGCGCACTTAAGAATATTATTGCTTTAGGAGCCGGAATTTCAGACGGCATGGGCTTTGGAGACAATGCCAAAGCTGCACTGATGACAAGAGGTCTTGCGGAAATGAAACGCCTGGGGATTAAGCTGGGCGCTGATCCGGCTACTTTTGCAGGGCTTACAGGCGTGGGAGATCTCATTGTCACCTGCACCAGTATGCACTCCAGAAACAGAAGGTGCGGGATCATGATCGGAGAAGGTATGGATCCTAAGGAGGCAACAGAAAAAGTGGGTATGGTGGTAGAAGGCATGTTTACTACAGAGGCAGCTTATGACCTGGCTGACCGGGAAGGTGTAGAAATGCCTATTACCGATCAGCTCTACAAGGTAATCAATGGAAAGACAAATGCAAAAGAAGCGGTAGAGCTGCTCATGGGGAGAGATAAAAAGCATGAACAGGCATAAAACATATCATATCACGACTTTCGGCTGTCAGATGAATGAACATGATTCCGAAACCATGGCAGGTATGCTGGAAGAGCTTGGGTTTTCAGAAAGTCCGGAGCGTGACAGCGCAGATGTAGTGCTTATCAACACCTGCAGTGTGCGGGAAAATGCAGATAAACGATTTTTCGGCACACTGGGACAGCTGAAAAAGATTAAAAAAAGCAGACCCGGATTTGTAGTGGGCGTATGCGGGTGTATGATGCAGCAGCAGCACATTATCGACAGTATCAAGAGCAAGTATCCCTGGGTGGATCTGATTTTCGGAACCCACAATATCCACCAGCTTCCCCGGCTTCTTCAGAGCGTGATGGCAGAAAAGGAAAAGATTATAAACGTGTGGGAAGACGGGGGCGACATCGTAGAAGGGCTTCCTGCAAGACGGCTGTTTCAGCACAAGGCATTTGTGAATATAATGTACGGATGCAACAATTTCTGTACCTACTGCATTGTCCCTTATACCAGAGGAAGAGAACGAAGCAGAAAACCGGAGGATATTCTGGAGGAAGTAAGACGGCTTACCGGAGACGGCGTGAAGGAAGTAACCCTTTTGGGGCAGAATGTCAACTCCTACAGAGGCGCAGACGGCACAGATTTTGCGGATTTAATCTACATGCTCAATGAGGTGGAGGGTCTGGAACGGATCCGGTTTATGACATCCCATCCCAAAGACCTTTCAGACAAACTGATCCGGGCTTACGTGGAATGTGAAAAGCTGTGCAATTACATCCATCTTCCTGTTCAGTCCGGAAGCAGCAGAGTTCTGAAAAGAATGAACCGCAAATATACAAGACAAGACTATCTGAAGCTGATTGAGAAGCTGAAAACGGCAGTTCCTGAAATCACAATCAGCACAGATATTATCGTAGGTTTTCCGGGAGAAACGGAAGAAGACTTTCAGGAAACACTGTCTCTTGTAGAGCAGGTGCGGTATGATTCGGCATTTACCTTCCTTTATTCCATTCGGAAGGGAACGCCGGCAGAAAAATATGAGGACCAGATACCGGAAGAAACAAAGCACGAGCGCTTTAACCGTCTGGTAGAGCTGGTGAATCGCATATCGGCAGAAAAAAATGCAGCCTATGAAGGCAGGGTAGAGAAGGTGCTGGCAGAAGGTCCAAGCAAAACGGGAGATCAGATGTACAGTGGCAGGACAGAAGGCTTTAAGCTGATCAACTTCCCCGGCACGCCGGAAATGATCGGAAAACTCCTGGACATAAAAGTGACAGCAGGCAAAACCTTCAGTCTGGAAGGGGAAGCAGTGATAAAAAAATAGAATAATCAAGAAACCTCCCTAATATACTATAGTGATTTATAGTCAAAGGCACAGGGAGGTTTTTGTTTTGGAAAGTTTAAATATCTATGAAAGCATTGCTAAAAGATCCCAGGGTGATATTTATATAGGCGTTGTCGGTCCGGTCCGTGTGGGAAAATCCACCTTTATAAAGCGGTTTATGGATTTGCTGGTTGTGCCTAATATGAAAGATGTTTATGCCAGAGAGAGACTGCTTGATGAAATGCCTCAGAGCGGTTCGGGGAGAACCATCACGACAACAGAGCCCAAATTTGTTCCTGCACAGGCGGCAAGTCTGCAGATGCCGGGAAATATGAACTGTCGTGTCCGTCTTGTGGACTGCGTCGGATATTTAGTTCCGCAGGCTCTGGGGCATGTGGAAGACGGAAAGTCCAGAATGGTAGACACGCCCTGGGATGAGGAGAAGATTCCATTTGAAGAGGCCGCAGAAAAAGGAACAAGAAAGGTGATAGAAGAACATTCTACCATTGGAATTGCAGTGACTACAGACGGAACCACATCAGAAATTCCAAGAGAAAATTATGAAGAGGCAGAAGATAAGGTAATCTGTCAGCTCAAAGAACTGAAGAAACCTTTTGTAATTGTAGTAAACTCTGCAGATCCAAAAGGAGCGCCTGCGCAGAAACTGGCAGAGAAGCTGGAAGAAAAGCATAAGGTTCCTGCCCTTGCAGTTAACTGCGCCCGCATGAAGAAGGAGGAGCTCAACCGGATCATCGAAAAGGTGCTGCATCGGTTTCCCATCAGTGAGGTGGATTTTGAAATGCCCGGATTTGTGGAAGGACTGCAGCGGGATCACTGGATTAAAAACTCCCTGATTGAAAACCTGCGAGCATGGTCTTGCGGATTTTCATGCGCAGAAGACATTGCCGGCACCCAAGACGCACTGATAGACGGAGACATCATCCAGTCCGCCGAAGTAGAAGAACTGGATCTGGGAACCGGCCGTGCAGTGATTCGGATTCACATGGCAGACGGTCTTTTTTACAAAGTCATTGAAGAACTGATGGAAGAAAAAGTGGAAAATGATTATGAATTTTTCCGTCTGCTGAAGGAGTTTGCCGCTGCCAAAAAATCCTACGATAAACTGAAGGGTGCTATGGAACAGGTAGAAGCCACAGGCTACGGTATCGTGCAGCCAAAGCTGACAGAAATGGTGCTGGGTGAACCGGAAGTGTTCAGACAGGGGGGCAGCTGCGGAATCCGCCTGACAGCAAAGGCGCCCAGCCTGCATATCATACGAACAGATATTACTACAGAGATAGCACCTGTAGTAGGAACAGAACAGCAGTCAGAGGAACTGGCAAAACACCTTCTTACCGAATTTGAAAGTCAGCCGGAAAAAATATGGGAAACCAATATTTTCGGAAAGACACTCTATGATATGGTAGCCGAGCAGATGCAGAGCAAATTATCAGGGATGCCGGACCACATCCGCATAAAAGTGCAGAAATCTCTGCAGAAAATCTGCGATGAAGGAAAAGAATATTTTATCTGCATCGTAATCTAGCCGGTTTTAGAAAACTGCAGAAGAAGAGCAGAAAGTGCCTCCCGGTTCAGCGGCCGTTGCATCACTGCAGTGATATCAAACTCTATGTTTTGGGAAAGCGCCTCTTCATCCTCAGATGACTGAAGGAAAATGAGAGGAATCGTCAGCCCGTCAGGACAGCGAGAGCTTCGAATTTCCTTCGCCAGCTCAAAACCGTTCATTCCCATCAGATCGGGGCTGATAATGACAGCGCAGTACTCGCCCTCGGAAGAAAACACGAAGCGATCAAAAGCGTCCAGACCGTTTTTTGCTGCTTCACAAGTACCGCCCATTGGTTCAATGGTGTCGCAAAACAGTCGAAAATCTGATTTTTGCCTGGAGGCAAGGAGAAAATGACAGTTTTTCAGCAGGGAGTCCAGCGGCGGCTCTGTAGGAGAAAGAACGCAGTAAAAATACAGACGTCCTCCGCTTCTCTGCTCAATGAGCTGAGCAGACAAATCTGTCCAGCGGTAGCTGCCGTCTTTGCACAGGATTCTGCAGGCATAGTGGAAGAAACGGCCTTCGCGCATAGTAGCAATAATCTCCCCGTAAAGACGATCCACATGATCCGGATGAAAAACAGCCATAGAATCCTGCTGCGTCAGCGCCATGAGTCCGCCCTTCTCATATCCGAACATTTCATCTGCCGCCCGGTTAAAATGCAGGAATCGGATTTCATCGGAAACCAAAAAAAGACATACCCCGGAAGGGATCCCATCTAGCAGTTCCTTTGTATAGGAACTGTTATTTTCAAAATCATACAATATATTCTTATCCATAACACTGTCCCCGTTTTATACCTCATTTTATTATAAAGTCTGGAAACGGGATTGTCAATTTAAGTAAGCCCTTGTTATAATGTAGGAAATATCGTCTGAGATATTTACGCAATTTCTACTTTCTATAATTAGAAAAAAGAGCCAGAACATAATAAAAGAAAGAAAAAAACACATACTATTGTTATGAAATACGACAAAGGACAGAAAACAATTATTTTTGTAGTGATTACTACAGCGTTTGCCACCACCTTTGCAGGAAGTGCGCTGAATCTTTCTATTCCGGATATTGGAAAGGAGTTTGGAGCAGGAGCCGGCTTAGTAGGGTGGCTGGTCACTGCATATATGCTTACAGTAGCTGCGCTGTCAGTCCCGTTTGGAAGGATTGCAGATCTCAGCGGAAGGAAACGGATTCTGACTGTAGGAATTCTCATTTTCAGCCTGAGCGCAGCAGCCGCTTCTTTTGGTATCTCCATTTGGATGCTGATCCTGCTGCGGGTTATGCAGGGGACAGGAGGCGCTATGATTTTCAGCACCAGCACAGCTGTGCTTATCAGCGCATTTCCGCAAAAAGACAGAGGAAAGGTACTGGGGCTTTCGATTGCCTCCACTTATGTAGGCTTGTCAGCAGGACCTGTAGTAGGAGGGCTTTTGAATCATAACCTGGGATGGCGCTGGATTTTTGCAGTGACAGCAGCCATCGGATTCCTTGTTTTTGTAATCGCATGGCGCAAACTTCCCGCACAGACACAGGAGAAGACAGCGGCAGACTGTTATGACTGGCCGGGAAGCCTGCTGTATGTGGGAATGATTGTCCTGACGATGTATGGACTTTCAGAACTTTCGACAGACCCGGTTCCTGTCGGAATGCTGGCAGCTGGGATTCTTCTGGGGATTTTCTTTGTGCGCAGAGAGTGGCGGATGAAGGAGCCTGTGGTTCAGATCCGTATGTTTCGCAGCAATCCGGCGTACAGCTTTTCGAATCTGGCAGCGCTGCTCAATTATGGCGCTACCTTTGCAATCGGCTACCTGATGTCCATTTATCTTCAGGTAGTTATGGGATACAGCTCGCAGACAGCAGGACTGATTCTCATTGTACAGCCGGCGCTCATGGCCCTCTTGTCTCCTTACACCGGGAGGCTGTCAGACAGGATTTCACCTTTCAAACTGGCATCCTTTGGAATGGCACTATGTGCAGCAGGGCTCCTTGTTTTTTCTTTTGCAGGGAGAGAGACTCCGCTGTGGGTGATCATAGCAGGCCTTGTCATTACAGGTGTAGGATTTGCCTTTTTTTCATCGCCAAATACCAATGCAGTAATGGACTGTGTAGAAAAAAAGGATTATGGTGTTGCATCTTCTATTCTGGCAACGATGCGATCAATCGGTCATACCGCCAGTATGGTGGCAGTGACTGCGATCGTTTCTGTTTACATGGGGAATCAGGAACTGACAGAAGCATCACCCCGCTTGCTGATTAAGACTGTGCATACAGCGTTTCTGATTTTTACAGCAGTTTGCGGTGCAGGAATTTTGATATCATTAAAGAGAAAAACAAAGCAGCAGGAAAGGAAGTAGAGTATGTTTCAGAATCGTATTCGCGAAAAAAAGGATGAATTGATTGCCGGTATTTTAGGCTGTGTAAGAATTAACAGTGTGGAGACCAAGGCCAAAGAAGGGATGCCCTTTGGGGAAGGACCTGCCGAAGCCCTTTCTTATGCGCTGGAACTGGCAGATAAAATGGGATTTGTCACAAAGAATATAGACAATATGGCAGGCTATGCAGAGTATGGACAGGGAGAGGAAATGGTAGCTGTTCTGGGACATTTGGATATTGTCCCGGCCGGAGAAGGATGGGAATACAATCCTTTTGGTGAACTGTGCCAAGACCGGATTTACGGAAGAGGCACGCTGGACAACAAAGGACCGATTCTGGCAGCTTTGTATGCGCTGGATGCAGTAAGGGCATCAGGAGCTCCCCTCAAGCGCAGGATTCGGATTATTTTCGGGACAAACGAAGAAACCGGATGTCTGGATATGGTAAGATACAACAAAACAGAGGAAACACCGGTGATGGGCTTTACGCCGGATGCGGATTATCCGGTGATCTTTTCTGAAAAAGGAATGGCAGAATTTTCTTTTGCAAAAAAACTGGGAGAAAAAGCAGGGCTTCTTTGTGCGAAAGCAGGAACGGCGGTGAATCTTGTTCCGGACCGGGCGATGGCAGAACTTTCCCGAAAAGACGCAAGCACATACAAGGTGCAGGCAAAGGGGGCAGCGGCTCATGCCAGCACACCAAAGCAGGGAGAAAATGCCATTTCAAAGCTGATGGAGCAGTTGGAGCAGGAGTCTCTTACAGAGGAAGTAAAGGATTTTGTCCGGTTTTATAATACATTTGTGGGAAAAGAGACAGACGGAACATCTCTGGGCATTGCCTGCCGGGTGGAAAAATTCGGTGAAGTGACTGTAAATGCAGGCCTTCTGGAAGGAGATGCAGAACAGATTAAGGTAACCTTTGACTGTCGCTATCCGTGGGGGGAAGACTTTGAAAAAGCGGCAGAACATCTGAAACAGCTGGCAGAAGAACAGGGATTGGAGTTTGAGCTGAGCAGGAACACACATCCGCTTTATATTCCTGAGGACAGCACACTGGTTACAACACTGCAGCAGGTATATGAGGAGCATACCGGACGGAAAGAACCTCCCATTGTCATTGGAGGCGGCACCTATGCAAAATCTGTTGAAAATATTGTGGCATTCGGACCTGTGTTTCCGGATCAGGAAAATGTGATTCACCAGAAAAATGAATATATATCCATCGACCATCTGCTGAAAAATACAGAGATTATGGCAGATGCCATGTACCGTCTGGCAAAATAAGGATCTAAAAAAACGATTGACAACCCCTTTGCAAAGGTGGTAAAATAGCATACATCAATATGAAACCGAAGACGAGGGAGTAAAGCTGAATAACGGTCTTCCAGCGAGTCCGGGGCGGTGTGAGCCGGACAGATGACAGTATCAGACAAATGGGCCTCCGAGGGCGAAGCGAACGGCAGGAAACAGCCAAGTAGCGGAGACGCGAAGCCGGCGTAACGGGCAGAGAGTGTGATGGCACTCTGCAGAGAGGATGCGTATAGCATCAAACAAGGTGGTACCGCAGGTTAACACTTGTCCTTGTAGAGAGGACAGGTGTTTTTTTGTGAAACGGATCCGGGCAGAGAACATCCAGGTCAAAATAAAAGACAAAGGAGTCAGGAAAATGAAAAAGAAACTTGCAGTGATTTTAGTAGTTATGGCGATGCTTACAGTAGGTCTTCTGACCGGCTGCGGAGGCGGAGACAGCGGAAGCGGCGGTGAGGAACAGCTGAAAGTGGGTCTTGTCCAGCTGGTAGAGCATCCTTCCCTTGACACCATCCGGGAAAGCACATTAAAGCAGCTGGAAGAAGAAGGCTATAAAGATGGAGAAAATATTACAGTAGATTATCAGAATGCACAGAATGAGCAGGCGAATCTGAAGACAATCTGCCAGAAATTCGTAGCAGACGGATGCGATATGATTATCGCCATTTCCACTCCGGCAGCGCAGGCAGCCTACGGCGAGACAAAAGACACACCAATCATCTTCTCTGCTGTGACAGACCCGGTAGCCGCAGGACTGGTAAAAGATTTTAACGCTCCGGGAGGAAATATCACAGGAACCTCTGATATGGTTTCTGCAGATAAAATTATGGATCTGGCGCTGCAGATCACACCAGATGTAAAAACAGTAGGGGCTCTTTACAATTCCAGTGAAGTAAATTCAGCATCTGTTGTAAAGGATTTAAAAGCCTATGCAAAGAAAAATGGTCTGAAAGTAGAGGAAGCGGCTGTAACAAACTCCAATGAGATTCAGACCGCAGCACAGAGTCTGGCGGGAAAATGCGATGCCGTATTCTCTCCGATTGACAATACAGTAGCAAGCGCAATGTCAGTGGCAACAGATGTTTTCAATACAGCTAAGATTCCGTTCTATGTGGGCGCTGACTCTATGGTGGCAGACGGCGGACTGGCAAGCTACGGGATTCAGTACGAATCTCTGGGAGCAGAGACAGGAAAAATGGCGGCAGAAGTGCTTAAAGGCGGAGATCCCGCTAAAATGCCGGTAAAAGTTATGGATGATATGCAGGCATACATCAACCAGAAAACTGCAGATGCCATTGGCGTGAAATTTCCGCAGGATATTTTAAAAGAGGCACAAAACTTAGGAGAATAATCCAATGATAACAATTGACGCATTAATTGGTTCAGTAGAACAAGGAATGATCTATGCAATACTGGCGCTGGGAGTGTTCTTGTCTTTTCGCACATTGAACACACCGGACCTGACAGTGGACGGGAGCATCGTTACCGGCGCCGCAGCCTCGGCCATGCTGTGCACCCTGGGTGTACATCCTGTTTTGGGACTTGCGGCCGCTTTCATAGGCGGAGCCTGTACAGGCGCAGTTACAGCTCTGCTCAATACAAAACTGAAGATTCAGGCGCTCCTTGCCGGTATACTGGTGATGCTGGGGGTTTACTCCATTAACCTGAGAATTATGGGCAACAGGGCAAACCTGTCATTAAGCAGCAGTGATACTTTGTATTCCATGGCTGAAGAAATCTTCCCGGAAGAATGGTCAAGCCTCATCGTAGGCGGGATCATTCTGGCGCTGGTAATTGCTGTATTCTTCTTCTTTCTCAAGACAAGAAAGGGATTTGCTCTGCGTGCCACAGGAGACAATGAGGATATGGTACGGGCAGCAGGCATCAGCAGTGACAATATGAAACTTCTGGGACTTTCGGTTTCCAATGGATTTGTGGGACTTGCAGGCGGACTTCTGGCACAGTCACAAGGGTATGCGGATATCGGCATGGGCGTTGGAATGGTAGTAATCGGCCTTGCCTCTGTTATTATCGGTGAAGTAATCTTTGGAACAAGCAGCCTGCTCAGACGTCTGATTGCAGTTGCCCTGGGAGCCATTGTCTACCGTCTGATTCTGGCAGTTGCCCTGGATCTTGGGATGCCGGCAACAGATATGAAACTGGTATCAGCAGTAATCGTAGTAATCGCATTGTCTCTTGGCGTTCTGGGAGAAAGCTTTTCTCTGAGAAAGAAAAAGAAGGGAGCGAAAAATGCTTGATATAAAAGGTTTGACTAAAATTTTCAGCCCCGGGACTGTAAACGAAAAGACGGCGCTTAAAGATGTGGACCTTTCCCTGAAAGGCGGAGATTTTGTGACCATCATCGGAAGCAACGGTGCGGGCAAGTCTACACTTATGAATTGCATCGCCGGGGTTTACAGCATCGATGGAGGACAGATTGTACTGGACGGCAGAGATATCACCCGTCTGCCCGAACACAAGCGAGCAAAGAAGATCGGCAGAGTTTTTCAGGATCCGCTGAAGGGTACGGCATTTGATATGACCATTGAAGAGAACCTGTCCATTGCATATAATAAAAACAGGAGCCGGGGACTTCAGCCTGGAATCAGCAAGAAGGACAGGGAACTGTTTCGGGAAAAACTGCGGCTTTTGGATATGGGACTTGAGGATCGGATGAAGGAAAAGGCTCGCCTTTTGTCAGGCGGACAAAGACAGGCGCTGACACTGTTTATGGCTGTGATTGCAGAGCCGAAGCTGCTGCTTTTGGATGAACATACGGCAGCGCTGGATCCGGCTGCTGCCAAGAAAGTTCTGGAGCTGACTGATCTTTTTTCAAAGGAACAGAATATGTGCACCATGATGATCACACATAATATGAAGGCAGCGCTGGAACACGGAAACCGCACCATCCTGATGCAGGACGGGCAGATTGCCATGGATATTTCCGGAGCTGAGAGAGAATCTATGACAGTAGAGCACCTCATTCAGAAGTTTGAAATCGACAACGACAGAATGCTTTTGTAAAACAGGGAGTGAACGTATGGTAGACTGGTTTGGAATATGGGGCGGAGTACCTCACTTTGCCCAGTTCACCAGTATTTTATTCGTGGTGAACCTGGTAATCGCTTTTACCATTATTTTTCTGGAGCGAAAGAACCCTTCAGCGGCACTGGCATGGATTATGGTGCTGTTCCTTCTGCCTGTGGCAGGAATTCTGATTTATTTTCTTTTTTCGCAGAATATTGCACGCAAAAAAATTTTCCGGCTGACCCGGTCTGAGGAGGTGGCTCTGGACGAAAGTCTTGGCCGCCAGCTGGCAGAGATCGAAGCCGGAACTTTTTCTTTTTCTACACCGGAAGCAGCACTGTGGAAGGATATGATTCATCTCAACGGTCTGTACGGCCGGGCATATTATACACAAAATAACAAAATATCCATTCTCACAGGAGGGCGGCAGAAATTCCGCATGCTGCTCAGAGATATTGAAAATGCCCGGGAATCCATTAATATTATGTATTTTATTATTAAAAATGATGCAGTGGGCCAGAGGCTGATTCGGGCTTTGACAAAGAAGGCAAGAGAGGGTGTAGAGGTGAGGCTCCTTATGGATGCCATGGGAAGCAGGCAGATTAACGACAAAGTGCTTCGTGAGTTTTTAGAGGCGGGCGGAAAGCGTGCCTACTTCTTTTCTACAAAACTGAAATTTTTAAACGTGCGCTTCAATTACAGAAACCACAGGAAGCTGGTGGCAATTGACGGCGACATCGGCTATATCGGCGGTTTTAACATTGCCAGAGAATATTTAAGTATGAAGAAAAAATTCGGTTTCTGGCGTGACACCCATTTGCGGGTGACAGGAAGCTGTGTGCAGGATATCAATGCCCGGTTCCTTTTGGACTGGCGGTTTGCCTCAAAGGAGAACGTTGTGCTGTCCGAAGCTTATTACAGTGGAGTGATTGATGAGGGAACGACAGGCATTCAGATTGTTTCCGGCGGCCCCGACTCAGAGCGGGTGGCGGTGAAGCGGGCATATATGAAGATGATTACTTCTGCGCAGCGGAATATCTATCTGCAGACACCTTACTTTGTGCCTGATGCCAGTATTCTGGAATCGCTGAAAATGGCAGCGCAGAGCGGAGTGGATGTGCGGATTATGATTCCGTGCATGCCTGATCACATGTTTGTATACTGGGCAACCTACTCTTATGTGGGCGAATTGATCCGGTCGGGAGGAAAGGCCTATATTTACGACAGCGGGTTTCTGCACGCCAAAACCATGGTAGTGGACAGCGAAGTGGCCAGCGTAGGGTCTGCCAATTTTGACAGACGGAGTTTCAGTCTCAACTTTGAGGCCAATGCCATTATTTATGACGGAGAAGAAGCAAGGAAGCTGGAGGCTGTATTTAAAAAGGATATGGAAAAGTGCCACGAGCTGACAGAGAAGCTTTATGAGCAGCGGCCTCTGAAAATCCGGTTCAAAGAGAGTGTGGCGCGGCTGCTTTCCGATATTTTGTAAGAAGGGCGGCGCGAAAGACAAATCCGTACCTGGAGAGAGGGAGCCTCACTGGGTACCTGCGGACCAGCAGAGCAGCATTCCGGGCCCCTGCAGGAAAAGGGATGCAGAGTAAAGGCAGGAAAAGAGCTGTGACCCCGAGGCTCGCTGTATTTTTTTATTAATTCCGTGACTTCTATTTTACTCACTAAATTGCAGGGAGCTGCCGCTTCACGATTTTTTAATCGTGAAGCGG
>CAUWJW010000002.1:0-32863 GCA_963558985.1 uncultured Clostridia bacterium
TTTATGGGCTGTGTAGGCCGGATATTTGCTCTGCTGCTGGAGACGCTCTTCATCACCGAAGTGCTTAGCTACATAATTTGTCAGAAAGGTTGCTGTCTTTGCAATCTGATCACGTCCTTTCCCCTGAGAGCAGGCATCCATCAGGTTGTTCACTGCTGCAAATAGTTCTCTGTGCTCTGTATCAATCAGGGTATTTCCGGTTTCCAAATCCTTTGTCAGTGTATATTTCATACCACTTATTCCTCCTCTGTAAATTAGATTCTATTTATATATAACATAAATTTTTAGAAATTGCAATAAAGGCTAAAGTTTAGCATTTCTCAGGGAAGAAACAAATGGTATAATAAATCGTAAAATGAAACAGATCTTGACTTGTAAGGAGATATAGGCCATGAATATTCATCATTATACTTTTCTATTTCTGGAGTGGGATCAGGAAGAGAGCTACCGGATCCAAGAAGCCTTAAAATGGGAATTCAATGTTACTGCTGTGCTGTGCAAAACGGCGGAAGATGCCCTGTTTGAAGCAGAGAAACGAGAAGGGGAGATTGCATCATTTTTTCTAGACGAAAAATTTGTCCTTTTTGAAGAGGATGGGGCTATACTAAAGTTGAGACGCTATGCACAGGAACTTGGAATCCCGATGACCGTCATGCTGCGGGAATATGACTGGGGGCGTGTGGAGCAAGCTGTTTCCTGGGGCGTGGAGGATCTGCTTATGCTGCCCTGCAGCCAGGCGATTCTTCAGAGAAGAGTTCATAACATGGTTATACGGTACGAGCTGGAAGCGGCGGGAACATATGATTTTCTTACAGGACTCTATAATAAAGAAACCTTTTATAATAAAACCAGTGAACTGATCTCAAAGAATCCCGGCCAGGAATATACAATTTTTTGTATGAATATTGAGCGGTTTAAGGTGGTCAATGACCTTTACGGGGGAACACAGGGCGATTTACTGCTTCAGTTTGCCGCAGAAAAGCTGCGGGAGCTGGCGGAGCAGTCGGGCGGACTGGCAGGCCGTCTGGTAGCAGATATTTTCGCCTGCTGTTATCCATGTGAAGGAAATGAAAACTTATCCTATAAGGAAGTGGCAAATGTAATTACATCTGCACTGAAGGACTCCCCTTTGGATATGGAGATTGTAGCAGCACTGGGATTTTATCCGGTGCAGCCCAACAGTACCGTGCCGGTGAGTATTATGTGTGACCGGGCAATGCTGGCGCTGGTTTCTGTAAAGAGCAATTATCTGCGGAATTATGCGGTATATAAGGAAGAACTGCGGGAAAATCTGCTGTCTCAGCAGGAGATTGTAAATGATATGGAGCAGGCCTTGGAAGAGTGCCAGTTTAAACTTTTTATGCAGCCCAAATGTGATATGGAAAGCGGCAGGATTGTAGGAAGCGAGGCACTTGTGCGGTGGGAGCATCCGCAGAAGGGACAGGTGTCGCCGGGTGAGTTTATTACCGTATTTGAAGAGAATAAGTTTATTTTTGAGCTGGACAACTATATTTGGGAGGAGGTATGCAGATTTATCAAGACGCGTCTGGATCACGGAAAAGAATGTGTTCCGATTTCTGTAAATGTTTCTGTTGTAGATCTGTATAGCGGAAGCCTTTATGACAGACTGGTATCTCTTGTGGAGAAGTATCAGATCAATCCTGCACTTCTGGAGCTGGAAATCACTGAATCGGCATATGCAGAAAATATGCATCAGCTGATTAAAGTTGTAGACAAGCTGCGTTCTTTTGGTTTCACCATTTTGATGGATGACTTTGGAAGCGGATATTCATCGCTGAATATGTTAAAGGATATCAATGTAGATATTTTGAAGCTGGATATGCGCTTTCTGGCAGATAATTTTAACGGACGAGGTCGTAGTGCTGAAATTCTGGAATCCATTGTTCACATGGCAAAGTGGCTGAATCTTTTTGTTATTGCAGAAGGTGTGGAGAACCAGCAGCAGAGGGATTTTCTTCTCAGCATAGACTGCCACTATGCACAAGGATATCTTTTCTATAAACCAATGCCTGCGTCAGAATTTGATGAGCTGCTGGAGCAGGAAGACAAGGTTGATTTTAGAGGAATACACCGGCATATAGGAGGGCTTTTTACGCTTCAGGAACTGATCAGCAAAAATCCGCTGTCTGATACGATTTTGCAGAATATCTTAGGCGGCGTTGCTTTTTATCGTAAGGAGGGCAGTGTCCTGACTCCGGTACATGCTAATGAAAAGTATTTTAAGGAATTGAACTGCCCGCAATGTGCAATCTGCGGAAGGTCTCTGCAAGAAATGGTTTGTCCTGAAGATCGGCCGCTGTTAGAGAAGCTTGTTGAAGAGGCTGCTGCCGATCGGGCGTCCGGAGCAGAGGGAATGCTTTGGATGAAGGGCTGCAAGAAAGAGAAGGTGCTTCTGCAGATGAAGCTCTTTTATCTTACAGAGGCCGGCGGTTATCAGATTTTCTATAGCTCGGTGCGGAACATAACGAACCAGAGAACAGGTTTGGCAGGAGGGCTTAAATCAGATGGAAAATAAGATGGAGAAAAGATACGGTCTCATAACGGCGATTGCGCTGGTGGTAGGCATCGTAATTGGAAGCGGAGTCTTTTTCAAGGCGGAAAAAATTTTAAACGCAACGGGAGGAAATCTTCCTCTGGGGATACTTGCGTGGGTTATAGGCGGAATGATTATGGTTTCTTGCGCCTATACCTTTGCAGTTATGGCTACAAAATATGAGAAAGTAAACGGTGTGGTCGATTATGCAGAGGCGGCGGCAGGAAAAAAATACGGCTATTATGTAGGATGGTTTCTAGCTGTGCTGTATTATCCCAACCTGACCTGCGTACTGGCATGGGTGTCGGCAAGATATACCGGCGTTCTTTTCGGCTGGGACATTACCGGCGGTGCATGTATGGTGATAGCAGGTTTTTATCTTGTTGCCAGCTATGGGCTGAATGCGCTTGCGCCTGTGATTGCAGGGAAATTTCAGGTATGCACGACTGTTATCAAGCTGGTGCCCCTTCTGCTTATGGCGCTGGTGGGAACTGCTTCAGGTCTTAAAAACGGAATGACGGTGTATAACTTTACGCATGTGGCGGAGGTAACAGGCAGCACGTCTTATTTACTGTTTACTGCAGTGGTGGCGACGGCTTTTGCTTATGAGGGCTGGATTATTGCCACTTGCATCAATGCTGAGTTAAAGGAAGCAAAGAAAACTCTGCCACGGGCACTTCTGCTTGGAACGCTTATTATTATGGCAGTATATATTTTGTATTATGTGGGGCTTGCAGGTGCTGTGACCAACGAGACAATGATGGCAAGCGGCGAGGAAGGCGCCCGGGTTGCCTTTGAAACGGTATTCTCAAAAGGCGCAGGTACAGTGATATTTGTGATTGTGGTGATTTCCTGCCTGGGAACACTGAACGGGCTGATGCTGGGATGCACCCGCGGGATGTATGCTCTGGCAGCAAGAAAAGAAGGACCTCGCCCCGAGCTGTTCGGCTCCATTGACCGGACTACAGGAATGCCTGCAAATTCAGCTATCTTCGGGCTGCTTTTGTGCGGATTCTGGCTGGTTTATTTTTATGGCTCCAATCTGACGGAGACTCCCTGGTTTGGACCTTTTAGCTTTGATGCATCAGAGCTTCCCATTGTAACGCTGTATGCCTTTTACATTCCTGTATTCATCCTTATGATGAAAAAGGAAAAAGATCTGCCTGTCTTCAAGCGTTTTGTTATGCCGTCACTGGCACTGTGCGGCTGCATTTTTATGATGATTGCAGCCTGCTTTGCACATGGGAAAACGGTGATTTACTATCTGATTATGTTTGCAGCTGTTATGGCAATCGGTGCTGTCTGCGGACGGCAGAGGAGTTAAGAATATTGTAAGAAAGAGATAAAGCAGTTATTAAGAAACAAGGGATACGATAAGTGCATAGGCTGAAAGGAGCGACCATGAATATTTTAGTTTGTGATGATGACAGAGAGATTGTAAATGCAATTGAGATTTATTTGAGAAATGACGGATACGATGTAATCAAGGCTTATGATGGTATGGAAGCGCTGCAGGCTGTGCAGGATCATGGGATTCATCTGATTCTGATGGACATTATGATGCCAAAGCTGGACGGTATGCAGGCAACCATGCGGATCCGGGAAGATAAGAATATTCCGATTATCATGCTTTCGGCAAAGTCGGAGGATTATGACAAGATTACAGGGCTTAATGTAGGCGCCGATGATTATATTACAAAGCCCTTTAACCCTCTTGAACTGATTGCCAGAGTAAAATCTCAGCTTCGAAGATATGTAGATCTGGGAAGTATGGAGCATAAAACCGGCATTTTTCGCACTGGGGGACTGGTCATCGATGACGAACAGAAAACAGTGGAGCTGGATGGGAAACACATTGCAGTAACCCCTATTGAATATGGTATCTTGCGTCTCCTGACTGAACATGCGGGGAGAGTGTTCTCTATGGAACAGATTTATGAGACCGTATGGAATGAACCGGCCTACAATCCTGAAAATACTGTTGCCGTACATATTCGGCGCATCAGGGAAAAGATTGAGATTAATCCAAAAAATCCAAAGTATTTAAAGGTGGTGTGGGGAATTGGGTACAAAATCGAAAAAATCTAGGAAAATACTGTATGTATCTGCGTTTGTCCTTTGTGTTCTTGGCTTTTTAACTGCAACTGTAGGGTTTATCGCAGCGGCACAGCTGAACTCGTATATGGGATACGGGGATCCCTACTTTCTGCAGCAGAACGGTTACGGAAGCTTCGGAGAGTGGATGGAGGACAGTGCATCGCTTGCCGTCCAGTTGATGCAGATGGAAAAAGATCTAAAGGTGTGGGTCATTATTTCTGTTACAGCAACTGTCATATCGCTGATCTCAATGATCTATCTGGCAGTGGCAGCAGGACAGAGGGATGAGAAAGGCACAGTTGTTCTTTGTAAATCTGATAAAGTGTTTACAGAGATTCAGGTTGCTGCTGTTCTGCTGATTTTTTTCATAGGCGGAAAGCTGTTTTCTTCTTATGTCTATGGAATCGTAAGTTCTGTATACGGGCTTGATTATTACAGTCTTTCGCCATTTGATCTGTTTGTGGAAGTGGCATTTGCGGTTCTTCTGGGAGGCGCTGCAACTTCCGTGGGACTTGCGCTGATTCTGTCGTGTATCAGGAAGATCAAGGCCGGCGAGTTTGCAGGGATGTCCTTGTGCAGTCTGATTTTTCGAAGGCTGTATACGGAAGTGTACAAGGGCGGAAGCACTATGCGCAAGGTTGTGCTGATTGCAGTTCTGATCTGCCTGCTTTCTGCCACTATGTTTCTGGCTCCTGTAATTTTTATTGTGATTCTGGTGTTTGCGCCTAAATGGGTTCATAAATATGACAGGATTAAGGAAGGCATCAAAGAGATGAACGGCGGGAATTTTGACTATAAAATTCAGGTGGAGGGTGATGATGAGCTGGATCAGCTGGCTGAAGGAATCAATAAAATCGCTGAGGCTACCAGTATTGCAGTGCAAAATGAGCTGACAAATCAGAGAATGAAAACGGATCTGATTTCTAATGTGTCCCATGATCTGAAGACGCCGCTGACTTCTATGGTGACCTATATTGATCTTTTAAAGACAGAAGGGCTGGACAGTCCAAATGCGCCGGAATATCTGGAGGTGCTGGAGCAAAAGACGGAACGTCTGAGACAGCTGACAGAGGATTTGTTTGAGGCGGCAAAAGCTTCCAGCGGTGCAACGCCTGTAAGGATGAGCAGGGTAGATCTTTTATCGCTTCTGAATCAGGGACTGGGGGAACTGAACGAGCGGGTGGAGGCCTCCAATCTTTCCTTTATTGTAAATGCGGAAAATGAGCGGTACTTTGTCAAGGCAGACGGACAGCTGCTGTGGCGTGTGATTTCTAATCTGCTGAATAATGTGCTCAAGTATTCTCAGGAAGGAACGCGGGTATACATTGACTTTTTCCGTGATCGGGAAGGGAATGAAGAGGTTGTGCGCATGGAGATTAAGAACATTTCCAGACAGGCGCTGAATATGGATCCATCTGAGCTGATGGAGCGTTTTAAAAGGGGTGATGAAGCGCGGACTACGGAAGGAAGCGGTCTGGGTCTTGCTATCGCAAAAGATCTGATGAAGTTAATGAATGGAAATATACAGCTGGAAATTGACGGTGATTTGTTTAAAGCTCGAATCTCTCTTGAGGCTGCCTCAGAGGAGGAGCCTATTGTGGAACCTGTGGATCTGGAAGATGATTTTTATGGAGCGGATTCTTGTGTTGACACACAGCCGGGTTCATGATACTGTTGAAAAAACAGGAAAAAAGGAATTTCACGCACGCGTAAAGGAGGTGCTTCTTTGAGAGCTTTAAAGATTGGATATTCGCCTTCTGTGAGACAGTACTTTTCTACAGAGCGAAACTTAATCGACATTCATGAAACAGATTACACCGACATTGCAGCAGCAGTTGTATCAGACAAGGATCTTGATGTGATTCTGGCGATTTATGAAACTCGATTTGAAGTCCCTGTGTTTGTATTTTCAGATGAGCAGGAGTACATGAACAGAGATTTGAAAGAGAAGATTTATCGCTGGGTTTACACAAAGGAGCTGGATCGGGCTATTGTGGACACAGAGATTGAAAATGCGGCGGAGCAGTATGAGTGGAGGGTTCTGCCGCCGTTCTTTGAAACGCTGAGCAATTACATTGACCTGAAGAATCAGCAGTTTAACTGTCCGGGGCATCAGAGCGGACAGTATTTCCGCAAGCATCCGGCGGGAAGATACCTGTATGACTTTTATGGGGAAACGATCTTCCGTTCCGATATCTGTAATGCAGATGTGGCGCTGGGAGATCTCCTTATCCATGAAGGTCCGGCAGAGGAGGCATTAAAGAATGCGTCCAAGGTCTTTCATTCCGACAACACATTTTTTGTGATGAACGGAACCAGCACATCTAATATTATTGTGGGCAGTGCGCTGGTGGCGCCGGGAGATCTGGTTCTCTTTGACCGGAACAACCATAAGTCTACCTATGATGCGGCGCTGATTCAGGCAGGCGGCCAGCCTGTTTATCTGGAGGCTACGCGAAATCCTTTCGGACTGATCGGCGGAATTGATGATCACTGCTTTGAAGAGGATTACCTTCGTGAGCGGATTGCCCGTATTGATCCTCAAAAGGCAAAGGCTGAGCGGCCTTTCCGCCTGGCGATTATTCAGCTTGGGACTTATGACGGGACCATTTACAACGCCCGGCAGGTGGTGGACCGGATCGGTCATTTGTGCGACTATATTTTGTTTGACTCTGCATGGGTAGGTTATGAACAGTTTATTCCGATGATGCAGCAGTGCTCCCCGCTTCTTTTGGAGCTGGGACCGGAAGATCCGGGCATCTTCGTGACACAGTCGGTACATAAACAGCAGGCAGGCTTTTCTCAGTCCTCTTATATTCACAAGAAGGATTCACATATTAAAGGACAGCGGCGCTATCTGGGCTATAAGCGGTTTAACAACTCCTACCGGGCGCATTCCAGCACAAGTCCGTTCTATCCGATCTTTGCAGCGCTTGATGTAAATGCAAGGATGCAGGACAGAGCTTCCGGCAGGAGGCTGTGGGCGGACTGTGTGAAGATGGGAATTGAAGCCCGTAAAAATATTATCCGCAGCTGCAGTATGCTGAAACCGTTTATCCCGCCGACAGTAGACGGAAAGCCATGGGAAGAATATGACACAGAGGAAATTGCGCAGAATATCAAATTCTTTAAATTCGAGCCGGGAGCAAAGTGGCACTCTTTTGAAGGATACGGCAAAGATCAGTATTTTCTGGATCCTAACAAGCTGCTGCTTACTACTCCGGGAATTGATACGCAGACGGGAGATTACGAAGAATTCGGTATTCCGGCGACTATATTGGCAAGCTTCTTAAGAGACAACCGCATTATTCCGGAAAAGAATGATTTTAACTCCATTCTGTTTCTCATGACTCCTGCAGAAACAAAAATGAAGTTGGATTCTCTGGTGGCACAGCTGATGCGGTTTGAACAGCTGGTAGAGCAGAATGCACCGGTTAGTCAGGTAATGCCGTACCTGTACTGGGATAATGAAGAACGGTACCGTGGCGTGGGAATTCGGGAACTGTGTCAGGAAATGCACGATTTTTACAAAGAAAGAAATGCAAAGAAATTCCAGAGGGCACTGTTCCGGGAGGAATTTTTCCCGGAAGTGGCTATGTCGCCGTATGATGCGGGGATTGCACTTGTCAAGAACCATGCAAAGCTTCTGGATCTTGAAGACCTTTTGGGTGAAGTGGCGCTGGAAGGCGCACTTCCGTATCCGCCGGGAATCTTCTGCGTAGTTCCGGGGGAACGCTGGAGCGAACCGGCTATTGAATATTTCAGGATTCTGGAAGAAGGCATAAACCGGTTCCCGGGATTTGCACCTGAAATCCATGGCGTGTACCTGAACAAAAAAGAGGACAGAACCAAGATTTATGCCTATGTATACTGCGAAGAGCAGAAATAAAGAAAATATGGGTCTGGCAGTCACAAAAATTTCAGAGAAAAAAGAACCTCTCATCAGCGGTTGTTTCCGCAGGTGAGGGGTTCTTTTGCAGGCGATATCTTTTTCGGCTATAACGTGCTGAGCCAGATGGAGGCATCTGCATCGCTTGGCATATGCCAGTCACCCCGGGGAGAAAGACCGACAGATCCTACTTTCGGGCCATCAGGGACACAGCTGCGCTTGAATTGCTGATTGAAGAAGCGGCGGTAAAAGACTTTCAGCCATTTTTTAATAAATTCCTCATCATACTCGCCTGCAAAGGCATTTTTTGCAGTAAAGAGCAGCTTTTCCGGCTCCATGCCCCAGCGTACAGTATAATAAATAAAGAAGTCGTGAAGGATATACGGACCCACACTTTCTTCTGTTTTCTGTGCAATGTCGCCATTGGGGTCAGGCGGAAGAAGTTCCGGAGAAATAGGCGTATCCAGAATATCCTGCAGTGTTTGTTTCAGCAGGGGATCATCAGCACTGAAACAGGAAGTTTCTGCCGAATCGCTCAGCCGGTTTTCCATAATCCACTTTACAACGAAACGAACCAATGTCTTCGGTACACCGGCATTCACACTGTACATGGACATGTGATCGCCGTTATACGTACACCATCCAAGAGCCATTTCCGACAAATCTCCGGTTCCGATTACCATTCCTCCGCCACGGTTGGCAATATCCATTAGAATCTGGGTGCGTTCTCTGGCCTGTGAGTTTTCATAAGTAACATCATGCACAGACGGATCGTGATCAATATCCCGAAAATGCTGGTTGACAGCCTCCTTGATAGAGATTTCCCGCACATCTGTACCCAAGAGCTTCATCATGGTAAGGGCATTGTTGTAAGTCTTGCCTGTGGTGCCGAATCCGGGCATAGTAACGGCAATAATATCTTTTGCCGGTTTGCCGATCAGCCTATGGGTGTGGGCGGTGACCAGCAGTGCCAGGGTAGAGTCCAGCCCGCCGGAGATTCCTACCACACTTTTCCCGGAGCGGGAATGGAGGATTCGCTTTGCCAGACCTGCTGACTGAATATCGAAAATTTCCTGACAGCGTGCATTCATCTGTCGGTCATCTTCCAGAATAAACGGATTTTTTCCCCAGGAACGGAAAAGTGTCTGGCTGGTATTTACATGTAGCACCGGCTCCAGCCCGACTGCCGTAAAGCACTCCTCACTGCCAAAGGCAGCCCTGCACTGCTCCCGCACAGGATCTTTGCAGCGGTCAAAACGGATTCTGTGAAAATCAATCTCACTGTAAGAAATGGTGCTTTCCCGAGAAAAGCGGGGGCCTTCTTTTAAAATGACTCCGTTTTCTGCAATCAGGCTGTGTCCGCCGCAGACTGTGTCAGTTGTAGATTCACAGGCGCCGGCAGAAGCATAGACATAGCCGCAGCAGTTTTTAGCACTTTCCGTTTCAAGGAGCTGCCTGCGGTAGGCGGCTTTCCCTACGAGTTCGTTTTCAGCTGCCGGGATAAAAATAATGTGAGCCCCATTTAATGCCAGATGTGCGCCGGGGGACAGGGGCATTGTAAAATCTTCACCAGGTTCGGCACCTACAGAAAGACCTGTGCTTTCATCTGTGAAAAGGATACGGCCAAAAGGCACATCCTTTCCAAAGAGTGATATGCTCTGCTGTTTTCCGGCAAGCTTCGAGCCACCTGTAAACCAGCGGGATTCAGAGTTTCCGCCTGTAGCAGACGGAAATATTTTTGGAACGATTCCTTTGATTTCTCCCTTCTGAATCAGGGCGGCACAGGTATAGAACCGGCTCATTACACGGAGATAGAAGCCAAGAATAACCGTAAGCTTTTTATCCTCTGTGGCCCGGCAGATTTCCTGCAGTCCGGCCAGCTGATTTTCGTACAGATGTTCCTGATAAAACAGATCACCGCATGAACTGCCGGTAATGGCAAGCTCTGGAAACAGAAGGAAGCCGGTCTGTTTTTCCTCCGCCTGACAAATCAGGGAGATAATCTGCTCTGTATTATATTTTGTGTTTGCAACTTTCAGGTCGGGTACAGCGGCACCGACTCGGATTAAACCTAAATTTTTCATAGATGAAATTCTCCTCATTGTGGTATGAATCTGATTCAGTCCTTATTATATACTATTTCAGAGGATTAAAAAAGGCGTACATTGACATAACCTACAGACTTTTATTGAAAAAGGATGGAAGATTGTTATATAATAATTCTAATGTTTTATAGAGAGGAATGAGAAAGCTGATGAAAGAGTGTTATATAGCAGGGATAAGAAATGCACAGGAGCTGACAGACTTTTTTATGGTCAAATCCATAGCCGTCAAAATCGGTGCAAATAAGAAGCAGTATCTGGATTTAATGCTTGGGGATAAGACAGGGGAAATTTCAGGTAAAAAATGGGATGTTTCTGATGAGGAACTGCCGGCATTGGCGCAAATCGGAGAAGGGGATATTGTAAAAATCAAGGCCCATGTGACAGAGTGGAACGGTATGAAGCAGTTCCGGGTGACCAGAATCCGGAAAACAGCGGAGAATGATCCGGTGGAGTTTGGAGATTTTATCAAAGCAGCGCCTGAAAAACCGGAGGACATGTATGCCTACATTTTGGAAACTGCAGAAAATTTTTCCGATGAAGATTTAAAGAAGCTGTGTATTCGGGTGCTGACAGATAACAGAGAGAAACTCATGTATTATCCGGCGGCGCAGAAGAATCATCATGCAGAGCTGGCAGGCCTGCTTTATCACATCAAACGGATGCTGATGAGCGGAAAGCGGCTGTGTGAGGTTTATGACAATCTGAACAAGGATCTGGTTCTGGCAGGCGTGATTCTTCACGATATGGAAAAAATTAATGAAATCCAGTCCAATGAGCTGGGGATTTCATCGGGGTACTCCTTTGAAGGGCAGATGCTGGGTCACCTGATTCAGGGGGTAAGGACACTGGATCGTCTCACCGAAGAACTGGGTTTTCCCAGAGAAAAGGCTGTCATGCTGGAACATATGATTTTGTCTCACCATTACGAGCCGGAGTTTGGAAGCCCTAAGAGGCCTTTATTCCCGGAGGCGGAAATGCTTCATTATCTGGACATTATAGATGCCAGAATGTTTGATATGCAGGACGTACTGGAAAAGACTGAACCAGGGGAGTTCAGCGACAGGGTGTGGACACTGGACAACCGGAAACTGTATAAAGTCAAAGGATAATATAGTAGGAAGAAAGAGGTTTCTCCCCGGGAGTGGAGCTGCTTGCAATGATAGAAGAAAAACAGGGAACGATAGCAGATATCATATTTTACAACAGAGAAAACGGGTATGCCATTACCGTATTTGAAACAGAAACTGAGCAGTTTACAGCTGTGGGAACGCTTCCTGCCTGCCGAAAGGGAAGCAGCTATCTGATTCGGGGACAGTGGAAGGTGCATCCCACCTATGGGGAACAGTTTGCGTTCAGCAGTTTTGAAGAGGTGATGCCTTCTACGGAAGCAGGAATCGAAGACTTTCTTGCCTCCGGGGTACTCAAAGGAATTGGAAAAAAGACGGCAGCTGCCATTACAGCAAAATTCGGAAGTGACACCTTTCGCATTATCGGAGAAGAACCGTCCCGGCTTACGGAAATACCGGGAATCGGTGCAAAAAAAGCGGAGGCTGTGTCAGAGGCGTTTCGCAGCCACAGAGAATTCGCAGAAATCACACTGTATCTTCAGCAGTTTGGCATCAGGCCGGAGTATGCGATGAAACTGTACCGGGAATACGGAAGTGATACGATTGTGGCAGTGGAGGAAAATCCTTACCGGTTGGCTGATGATATCTACGGAATCGGTTTTAAAAAGGCAGATAAAATTGCGCAGAAGATGGGCATTGCAGCTGATGATGAACATCGAATCAAAAGCGGAGTTAAATTTACGCTCGGATATTTTGCAGGAGAGGGAAATACTTTTCTTCCGCAGGACCTGCTGTGCGAGAAGACTGCAGGTCTGCTGGAGGTGGGGCTCAGTCAGATTCGGGACTGCCTGGCAGAGATGGCCTTTCAGGGAGATATTCATATCGAGAGCCTGGAAGGGAGAAATGTTGTATTCCTGCTGCCTTATTATGTGGCAGAGCAGAATGTGTGCAAGTGTCTGACTGCCTTGAATACAGCTGATCTGAAACCCATTGGCTCAGAACCTGACAGTCTGATCCGGGTTACGGAAAAGGCAAGTGGGATCCGGCTTTCTGAAAACCAGAAATATGCGGTGAAGATGTCGCTGCAGCAGGGAGTGTCTGTAATTACAGGCGGACCGGGAACTGGGAAAACTACCATTATCAATGCAATCATTCATATCCTGCTGCACGGCGGCTTGAAGACTGCCATTGCAGCGCCTACCGGCAGAGCAGCCAAACGGATTACAGAAACGTCAGGGTTCGAGGCATCTACCATACATCGTCTGCTGGAATACTATTACTCCGAAGGGGAAGAGATGATGCGATTTGGAAAAACGGCAGAGGATCCTCTGGACTATGATGCAGTTATCATTGATGAGGCATCTATGATTGATCTGATGCTGATGAACGGCCTGGTAAGTGCAATCAGACCGGGAACCAGACTGATTCTGGTAGGAGATGCGGATCAGCTGCCTTCTGTGGGACCGGGAAATGTGCTGCGTGATATGATAAACAGCGAATATATCTATTGTGTCAAGCTGACAGAGATTTTTCGGCAAGCGAGGGAAAGCCTTATCACAGTCAATGCGCACAAAATTAACAAGGGTGAGTATCCGTACTGTAACGAAAAGGACAAGGATTTCTTTTTCATGCGGCAGAGCACAGAGAAGGAGATGCTTCAAATGATCCGGGACTTATGCACACGGAGGCTGCCGGCGTATTATACAGAGGTGCTCCCTGTAAGAGATATCCAGGTGCTTACACCAGTGAGAAAGGGGATTTTGGGGAGTATCAATCTGAACAGAGCGCTGCAGGAAGTGATGAATCCGCCGTGCCGGGAGCTGGAGGAGCGGAAAGTTGGCGACAGGATTTTTCGGGAGCATGACAAAGTGATGCAGATTAGGAACAACTATCAGCTGAAATGGAGAAACAAAGAAGATTTCTCTGAGGGCGAAGGAATCTTTAATGGTGATGTGGGATTTATCCAACAGATTGACAGGGAGTTCAATCAGCTGACGGTGGTCTTTGACGAGTGCAAATATGTGACGTATGATTTTAACCAGCTGGATGAGCTGGAACTGGCCTATGCCATTACCGTTCACAAGAGTCAGGGGAGCGAGTTTCCAATTGTAATCATGCCTGTGAGCTGGTTTCCTCCGGTACTGGCAACAAGGAACCTTTTGTATACAGGGGTGACAAGGGGAAAAACGGCTGTAGTGCTAGTAGGGTCGGAGAATAAGATGCATGCCATGGTGGACAACAATCGGATTACCCAGCGGTATTCAGGGCTGAGTGTGCGGCTCAAAGGGATGATGGAATTTTAGGGGGATAAAATGGGATTATGGGAAAAGGGGATGGAACTGCTTTATCCATCTAACATTTACTGTATGTACTGCGGAAGTATCATTGATAGCAGCAGACCTTATGCGCTGTGTGATCATTGCGCAAAGGCTTTTCACTGGACGGAGGGAAAGACTTGTGAGAAGTGCGGGAAAATTTTAAGCGCAGATTACAGACACAGCCTGTGTTATGACTGCAGAGAGCTTGACCATGCCTTTGACAAGGGGTATACTTGTGTACAGTATGGTTTGTATGAAAGAGCCCTTCTCATGGATTACAAATATAACGGGAAGGGATACATCGGAAGAAAACTGGGAGACATTCTTTATGACCGGATGATGCAGGAAGAGGAAGAGCCGGATTTCATTGTTCCGGTTCCCATGCACCGGAAAAAAGAACAGAAACGTGGATACAATCAGGCCGCTGTCATGGCGCGGCAGCTTGCCGGCCGGTGGGGGATTCCGTATGTTCCAAAGCTTCTGGAGAGAGTGAAAAAAACGGCGCCTATGCGGGGGCTGGGGGCATTTGAAAGATATGATAACCTGAGGGGTGCGATTGCCGTCTCAGAGAAATGGGCAGACAGAATTCTGGGGAAAAGGTTTCTGCTTGTAGATGATATTTATACAACAGGGAGCACTATGGATGCCTGCAGCGAAGCACTGAGGGAAAAAGGAGCAGACAGAATCTGTGTTTTATCCTTTGCATGCGGAGCCAATATTCCACCCAAAAAAGAATTTGAATAAAGGAAGTAAGAAGCAGCAGGCTGTATCAGTTGTTCAGGTCTGTGGTTGAAAGGCCAAGCCAGCTACGGGCAAAAGGTCCCACGTAAGCTGGACCGCAAGGCGGCAGTGATCATGGCGTAGCTTAGAAGTAAGTCCTCTGATAAAATCAGGCAAAGGCAAGTGTGGGGGCAAAGACCAGGTCAGCTGAACAACTGATACAGTCTGTTTTTTCTGAATTTGATTGAAACAAGTTTCATTTGTGGTATAATAGTAATACACAAATAACCGGATACGGCTCCAGCCGTATCGCAGAGGAGGTCAAGGGTATGAAAATCGTTATCAACAGTAAGAACTACAATGCAAGTGAAAAGCTAAAAGAAACAATTGAAAAGAAATTTGCCAAACTGGACAAATATTTTTCAAACGAAATTACTGCAAACGTTATGACCCTGAGGGAGAAAGGAAGATATAAGGTAGAAGCTACCATTAATACAAAGGGTACCATTTTCCGGGCAGAAGTTCTGGCAGATGACCCGTATGACGGAGTAGACAGAGTCGTAGATAAGCTGTCCCGCCAGATGTCTAAATTCAAAACAAAACTGCAGAGAAAATACAAAGATCACAAAGACTTTGCCTTTGCAGAGCTGCCGGAGGCTGAAGAAGAGCAGGAAGAAATCCGGGTAGTGAAGACAAAGAAATTTGACCTGGTGCCGATGACTGTGGATGAAGCCGTTGTGCAGATGGAACTTCTGGAACATAATTTCTTTGTTTTCCTCAACATGGAGACAGATACTGTTAGCGTTGTTTACAGAAGAAATGACAAGGATTACGGTCTTCTGGAAACCGCATACTAAATGAAGATGAAATGCACGGGATGACAGATTCGTGCAGAGACAGGAAACCGCCGTACTAACGACTCAAGCCGTTAGTGCGGCGGTTTTTACGTGTGTTGAAGGAATGAAATTTTTTCAGTATTAGGCTTTGTACTTTTTCGCTATCATCAAGCCTATGATGAGAATAACAGCTGAAACTGCGAGTAAAAGCCAGCCGGGCAGATTAGTCGGTGTGTTTTCTGCTGTACTTGAACCCGGTGGATCTGAATCCGGACTGAAATCTTTCGGTATTTGGGAAGTATCCGGCTTGTCAGATTTATTTTGCGCAGCCTGATCGGGAGCACCTTCGGAAAGTGGCGGCGCAGCAGTTTCTGCTTTCTTCCCGGCAGACTGAGAGGGTTTTTCGGAATCGCTGCCGGTATCACTGCCAAAGCCGCCCGCACCTCTTTCCATTGTTCCCATATCAGACAGAGTGACTGCCGAAGCATCCACATAATTCATGCTGTCTGCAGTTTCTCCTGTTTTCAGCTGCATTTTAATGCTGTCACTGCGCAGACTGCAGAACTGCTTCAGTGTTTTGACCCCCTGCTCAAATTCCGCATATGTGTAGAATGAGGTGGGATCTTCTTTTACATAAGATTTTATCAGGTTATAGGCCTTATCAATGATGTTCTGTATATTTACACTGCTGAGGAATTCACTGAAATATTGATGGTACTGCGCTTTATATGTTTTATTTTCAAAGATCCAATTCAGCATCGGTCTGTCAGAAGAACCGGAAGCTACAGGTGTATCAATAGGTGTGTTGACAGTGTTTGAGGCATCCTCGCTTCCAAACGTGCCAAAGGCAAGGTTGTAGTCCCATGGAATCATAGAAAGCCGTCCATCCTTTTCATAAAGATAATAGTTATGGACCATCATGCCGGTATAGCTGTCATCGTTGCAGACATAATTATGTACAATGAAATACCGGATTACCTGCTCCACATCTAAAACAGATTCTAAATCTTTACTGTCGGACAGCTTTTTTAGAGATGCAATCAAACGGTACTGATCGGCCTGAGTGATATCTGTTTTGGCATTATTCCAGATGTTGGAATAGCTGTCAAGCACATCATCAATATATTGCAGCTTTACATCAGAAGAACCCATTCCAAATCCGCTGCCAAAGTCTAACTTGCCATCCTTTTTGTTACTGTCCTCTTTAAATAGGACAGAAGGATCGAAACTGCCAGAATCTTTTTTTGGCATAGTGGAAAGGTCAGCCGAGGTTTCTAAAGTCTCTGGCTCAAATGATTTGCCATTACCGCGGCCGCCGCCAAAACTCATACTGTCTGGTTTGTACAGTTTGCCGTAATCAGAGCCGTAATTTCGTTCCAGGAAAGACTCTTCTACTCCTTCAACAGCAAGATACAGCCCCCAGGCCTTTCCATTGACAGTGATAGAAACAAAGCTGCATAAGGGTGTACGCACACCAAATGCATCCATCATAGTATATGTCAGATAGTCCTTCATCATGGTGGAATCATGAATCAGATTGTTTAAGTTTAATTTATCAAGACCGTGATAGCTTATATTGCTATCATACTGATCAAATTCAATTTTAAAACTGTAACGGTCACTGCCCATAGCAGAAACTGAGGAAAGCGACGTATTGCCTTTGCCGCGTAGCCCTATATTTTTGAAAGACTCACCGTCAATAACAAGATTTGCGGCAGAATACTCCTCGTTGGAAGTGCTATCAATAAATGTACCCCAATCATCCATGGTAATTTCAATGGTATGAACTTTTGAACGGTTAAACAGGCGATCTGCATACCCCACTGATGGTGTCATGACTTTAATACCCAGCGCTGCACCATTCATGAACAGAATCGCAATCACCAGTGCAGATGCGGTAATGATCCAGGCGATTTTATTAAAATGTTTGCTTTCTATCATAATCTACCCCATATAATCGCCGTTGTAAGAAACAATAACTGCGCTGGTTATGCCCGAAATTTCGGATATCGTATGAATAAAGTCAGTATCATCATCTTTTAAGCGAACCTCAATATTCAGCTCAATGCCGCCTGAAGCAGCAGACTTGCTTTTCAGCGTGCTGCGGATTACATTTTTTTCAACCAGCTCTTTGGCATGGATTTCCGCATCATGATTTTCACAGTGGAGAACAATCATATAAGGATGGGTGTGAGATTTTCGGTTGACAAATACCAGCAGAATCAGCCCGATGAAAATGCTGCCGATAACTGCTAAAGGGATCATACCTGCGGCAAGGATAATGCCTGCACCAATGGACCAGAATAAAAATACAATGTCCAGAGGATCTTTGATGGCTGTGCGGAAACGAACAATAGACAGCGCACCGACCATACCAAGAGATAAGACTACATTAGAGGTAATAGCCAGAAGAACAATGGCAGTAACCATGGTCAGCCCGATCAGAGTTGTTCCGAAACTGGCCGAATACATGACTCCCCGATACGTTTTTTTATAGATGAGAAAAATAAATACGCCGATACCAAAGGAAAGAACAATGGTAAGCAGCATATCGAGAATACTGATAGAAGCGATGTTTTCCAGAAAACTGGATTTAAAAATATCATTAAATGTCATTTGTGTTATTACTCCTTTTTATTTTCGTTTTTCAATCATACATGCGGCAGGCGGCATATTTAGAAAAAGCACTGTTTCTTCTGTTGCCCAGCTGCACAGCATCCCGAACCGCATCCGGCAGAAAGCAATCCCATTTTACCTCAAGGATGCACGGCGGATAGGAAATGGGAATTGTAATGCAGGAAGGGTTGAGAAAATCTATACATCGCATACCGGTACGAATGTTATAGTCCAATGTGACCCGTGCATTGCCAGGAGCAAAGATAAAAGGTTCACGGATATAGTCTACAATGACTTTTGGACGCAGTCCCTGACTGCGGATACGGCTAAAAAAACCGCGGATCACTTCATTGGCGCTTTCCTGCATCCAGTCCACCTGCCCGTCGGCAATGGCCTGTGCCTGCCGGGGAGTTAAAGCGGCTGACTGTTTATAACCGAGCCCTCCATGTTTGAATTTCCGTTCCAGACGAATGGTGGCAGGATCATTGTTATACAGCCGAATTCGATACTTTTCCCGGATATTGACACCGGCAAGTTTCTCTCTCAAAGCTTTATCGTCAAAACTGTCAAAGTACAGACTCCGAATCTGATACCGACCGTTTACAGCATGACTGTCCGATTTCATTGCGGCCTGCAGTCTGGGCCGCAGAATCAGCATATCCAGGCAGCTGATTTCATGTTTTACTTCATGTCTGAATTGCATATTCACCTCTCCTTTCTCAAGTGTCATTATATGGGATATACCTGTGAACAGCATTAGAAAAACCTCCCCGTCTGTGAAGTGCTGCGGGAAGGTTTGTGAAAGTTTCTTGAAATAGTTTTAAAAGCGGGCAATAAATTGTATTGTTCCGGATTTTGTATATTCTGCTGTCAGACTGCCGTCAAATGCTTCTGCAATTGCGCGGGCGGCAGAAAGGCCGATTCCATATCCGGAAGAAGGATTCGTTTGTGTTCTTGCACTGTCACCCCGATAAAATCTTTCGAAAAATCGTTCAGGATCAGTATTGCAGGAAAGCTCACAAGTGTTTTCTTCTGTGATTTTAATACTGGTTCCATTATAGGATACGGAAAAATGAATTGTGCCTCCCTCAGGAGTGTATTTGAAAGCATTATCAAGCAGAATGGAAATCATTTGCGAGAAAGTGGCCTTGTGTGTCTGCATAATAATGCAGGGAGAAATTTTTGAGGTCAGCAAGATTTTCTTCTGGGCAAAAATATCTTTGTAGCCATCCAGCATACCGCAAATCAGTTCACTGATGTTTACGGCTTCTATGGGAAGTTTTGCTTCTTCATCAAGTTTGGAAAGGGTCAGAAGATTTGTCATTAGCATATTCAGCCGCTGCGTTTGAAAGCGGATATTTCTGCCGTACTTGGTTTCGCCGTAAATCAGCATGGCGGCATCATTATTGGACTGGATGATCGTTAGGGGCGTCTTTAATTCATGCCCTGCATTGGTGATAAACTGTTTCTGTTTCTCTATGCCTTCAATAATGGGGCGGACAACTCTGCCGGAAAAGAGAACCGCAAAGGCCAGAATGACCAGCCAGCACCCCAGGGCGATAATTGAGGAAACGGCAAGTACCATAATAAATGTGTTTTTCTGACCGGCAGTATCGATAAAGAAAATCAAACGTTTTTTTTCGATGGTTTTAACTTCATACTTGTACCCGTCAATGATCCCTGTTTTCTGATTTACTTGTGCGGCATACTTTTTTGCTTGGCGGTCGCTTACTGAAGATATCCGGTCAGTCTTTATCTCTGTCACTGTTCCATCTGATGATGTCTGAACCATAAAAAAGCGAACAGAACGCATCAGATCCATATTCAGCGGCGGGGCAAGGGGCGGCTGCCTGTCGAAATCCATTTGTTTGAAGATACCATCTGCATTGGTCAGTGTGTGCAGGATGGTATCCGACTGTTTGTTTAAAACCATCCAGCTGAACCCGCTGATGGCTCCAATCAGAACCAGCAGGAGAATTGTAACTGCAGACATGGCGAATACAATAAATTTTTTGCGCAGTGTTTTCATCATGCTTTTAACTCCAAACGATAGCCGATATTCCGTTTTGATATGATTTCTACGCGGGAACCCATGGACGTCAGCCTCTTTCGAAGATAGGATATATACAGCCAGACACTGTTGATATCAGTTTTGGTGTCATATCCCCATGCCTTGATCAGCAAATCGTCAGTAGACATATAGATTGAATGGTTTAGCATCAGCTGCTCCATAAGGCGGTATTCCTGTTTAGGCAGAGTAAACTGGATCTCCCCGCAGGACAGGGTGCTGGACTGCATATTTAATGTAAGATCGCCGAAGCAAACTAAATCTGGATAAAATTCCTCCCGGCGGCGCAGCATAGCGCGGATCCTTGCAAGCAGCTCTCCCATATCAAAGGGTTTTGGCAGATAATCATCAGCTCCGCTGTCCAGACCGAGGATCCTGTCTTCTACCTGTGTTTTTGCAGTCAAGAGCAAGATTGGTATGCGGCAGCCATTTTTTCGCAGATCAGCTAAAACATCAATACCGTCACGTTTCGGCATCATGATATCAAGAATAATCCCGTCATAGTCGCCCGACATAGCGTAATCAAAGGCGTCCTCGCCGTCATATACGGCCTCCACAATGTAGTTGTGATAGGTAAGAATATCCACAACCGCTTCAGAAAGTGAGCGTTCATCTTCAGCATACTACAGTTTCATATAGACCTCCGTGCATATAGTTTTCTATTTTATACTATATCACGAATACCTTGGTGCAACATAGGAAGAAATCCCATACGGATGAGAAAAAGCAAGATTGCACAAGAGAGAAAATTTGGCGAGTCTATTGAAAAAAGGGGGAAATTTCTGTACAATAAATAGGTAGAAAAGCACTTAAGGGGAAAAACAATGCAGGATTTTTTTAGAAATGTGATATCGGGTGTGGGGATCATGGATGTGGCCGATATATTGATCGTTGCATTTCTGATATATAAGATACTTGGCTTTATAAGGGAAACGCGGGCAGAGCAGCTGATAAAGGGTCTGCTTGTTTTAGTTATTGCAACCTTTTTGTCAGACTTGTTCAATCTTCATACACTCAACTGGATTCTGAAAGGAACAATGGCACTGGGGGTAGTAGCTCTTGTGGTAGTTTTTCAGCCGGAACTGAGGCGGGGACTGGAATATCTGGGCAGAACCAAGCTGGTGCGACCGGGTTTTGGTCAGGTAAACAAGGAAGAAGCTAAGCACATTACGACAGAATTCATACGAAGTATCAGCACCTTTTCCAAGGAGCGGACAGGTGCCCTCATTGTTCTGGAGAGAGAGACATCACTGACAGATATGACCGAATCCGGGACAATCATTGATGCAGAGATTTCATCAGAACTGCTGGGCAATCTCTTTTATGAAGGCTCGCCCCTTCATGACGGTGCTGTGATTATTCGGGGTGACCGAATTTTTGCGGCAGGCTGCGTACTCCCTCTGTCTCAGAACAAGGGAATCGGAAAAGAGCTGGGAACCAGGCATCGGGCAGGAATCGGCATCACGGAGCATTCCGATGCCATAACACTGATTGTTTCAGAAGAAACAGGGATTATTTCTATGGCGCAGGATGGGGAACTGTCCAGATTTCTGGATACCAAAACAGTAGAGAAAACGCTGCTGAACCTGTACCTCAATAATGGAAATCTGGAAGACAGAAAGTCCTTCCTTCCTGACTTTTTCAAAAAAATAAGGAGGAAGAACGATGCTGAAAAATAATACAGTTCTAAAAATACTGTCCCTGCTCATTGCTATTGTTCTGTGGATGTATGTGATGGGAGAAGTCAACCCTACCATCACCCGGACGATTGAAAATATTCCGGTGGAACTGCTGAACAAGAATACGCTGGAGCAGAGAGAACTGGCTATCAAGAATCCGGCAGGCTTTACTGCGGACATCATCGTAGAAGGAAAACGGGCAGACATTAATTCGCTTGAACGAGAGAAAATCAAGGCAACGGCTGACCTTTTCGGTTATGAAGAGGGGGAGAATTATGTGCCGGTGCAGCTGGAAGTGCCGGATAATATAAAGCTGCGGGAAATCAAAACACCTAAAATACAGGTAACCCTGGAAAAGCTCACTTCCGTATACAAGGCGGTAACCGTAGACTTTACAGGCAGAACTGAAGATGGAACACAGCCGGGGAATGTAGAAGTAAGCCCTGCGGAGGTGGAAGTAAAAGGCGGGAAATCCGCAGTTGATGCTGTAGAGCGTGTGGAAGCCAGGGTGGCAGCTGAGGAAATCGGAAATGAGCTGGAAGTGGTGACCGCCCGGCCTGTTGCCGTAGATAAAAAGGGAAAGCAGGTCTTTAATGTAACACTTTCTGCTGATACAGTAGACGTGAAAGCGATTTTATATCATACCAAGATGGTACCTTTAAACGTGGAGATAAAGGGTTCCGTACCGGCGGCCTATCAGCTGGATGACATTTCCGTTCCTGATGAAATTGCCATACGGGGGCCAAAAGAAAAACTGGATGCCATTAAAAGTGTGACCGCTGAGCCTGTGGATATCAGCAGGGTAACAGCCAGTGCAACGTTGCCTGTGAAGCCGAAGCTTCCAAAGGAGGTGGAAGTGGCAGAGGAATCCCAAAATCAGGGCGTAGAGATTAAGATAAAAGGACTGTCCACGAAAAAAATCAGAGTTCGGACGAAAAACATTCAATTGGAAAATTTGTCCGAAAACATGGATGCATATGTGAATACAGACAGGATTACCATAATTGTTACCGGAAAAGAAGAAGCGCTGGATTCGCTGGAGGCGGATGATTTTACCGTCAGCATAGATCTGGTTGACAGGAAGCCGGGCAGCTATGCAGTCAGAGCGGAAGTTGTGACAAAGAAGAAGATTAACAGTATGAAGCTGAAACCTGCGAAAGTGGAAGTAACCATAAAAGAACAGCGTTAAGCATATCTTGAAACAGCAATGAAAGAAAAGGAGATTTAGAATGGGAAGACTTTTTGGAACGGATGGAGTTCGGGGTATAGCCAATTCCGAGCTGACTCCTGAGCTTGCTTTTAAGTTGGGAAAAGCAGGCGCTCATGTGCTCAGTAAGAAAAAGGGGAAACCGGTTGTTTTAATCGGGAAGGATACGCGGATTTCCGGAGATATGCTGGAGGATGCTTTGAGTGCAGGAATTCTGGCAGTAGGAGGAAATGTAATAAAGGTAGGCGTGATTCCTACGCCGGCAGTCGCATATCTGGTAAGGCATTATCAGGCAGATGTGGGCGTGGTGATTTCGGCATCGCACAATCCTTTTGAATATAATGGCATCAAATTTTTTAATCACAATGGATTCAAGCTGGATGATGACATTGAGGATGAGATAGAGGATCTGATTTTAAGAAATACAGACATAAACAGCCAGATTACAGGTGAAAAGCTGGGGCGGTGTCTGGAGGCAGATGATGATGCGCTCGCTTTATATACAAACTATCTGGCAGATACAATGGATCGCAGCCTGGACGGTTTGAAGCTGGTGTTGGACTGTGCAAACGGTGCTGCTTATAAAGCGGCGGAGATGGTCTACCGGAAGCTGGGTGCAGAAGTTATTCTGATAGGGAATAAACCAAATGGCCTGAATATTAATCAGGGGTGCGGGTCTACCCATCCTGACGGGCTGCAGAAAGAAGTCGTTCGTCAGGGAGCGTTTATGGGGCTTGCCTATGACGGGGATGCCGACCGTCTGATTGCAGTAGATGAAAAGGGCAGGCTGATTGACGGAGATAAGGTGATCTGCATCTGTGCAAAGATGCTGAAAGAAAATGGAGAACTGAAAGACAATAAAGTAACAGCAACGGTTATGAGTAACCTGGGATTCCATAAGTTTATTGAGAATATGGGATGCAGTGTAGATGTGACTGGTGTAGGTGACCGTTATGTGCTGGAGCGTATGATGGAAACTGGATGCGTAATCGGAGGCGAACAGTCCGGTCATATTATTTTTCTGAATCACTCTACAACAGGCGATGGGATTTTATCTTCTCTGCAGCTTGTGAAGGCTGTGCTGGGATCCGGTAAAAAAGCATCGGAATTAGCTGATGAAATTACGATATATCCGCAGGTTCTGAAGAATGCCAAGGTGAAAAATGAGTATAAAACCAAGTATGAAAACGATCCTCAGATTCGCGAAGCGATTCAGAAAGTAGAGGAAGAGATGGCAGGCAGCGGAAGAGTGCTGATCCGTCCTTCCGGCACAGAGCCGTTGGTTCGTGTTATGCTGGAGGGTCAGGATGAAGAGCACATTACGAAGCTGGCACAGGATTTAGCGAAGTTGTTAACAAAGAGGTTTGGTTAGGAGGTTTACCGATATGTGTGGTATTGTCGGATATGTAGGGGAGCAGAAAAATGCCAAGGAAGTCATTGTAGAAGGGCTGAAACGGTTGGAATACAGAGGATATGATTCTGCAGGGATTGCTTTGTGCAGGGAAGGGAGCATCGAGATTCGCAAACATGTGGGAGAAATCCGAAATCTGGAAAAAATCATAACAGATCCCCGGTTTGAAAGTAATGTGGGAATCGGACATACCAGATGGGCGACCCATGGGGCGCCTTCTGATCTGAATGCACATCCTCACAGCAATACAGACAGTACCATTGCTGTAGTCCATAATGGAATTATTGAGAATTATGTGGAACTGCGGGAATGGCTTGTAGAAGAATTCGGTGTAAAGTTTAAATCAGATACCGATACAGAAGTGATTGCGCATCTTGTGGGAATTTATTATGACGGCGATCTTCATCAGGCGGTCAATCGGGCAGTAGAGCAGATGCGCGGAGCCTATGCCATTGGAGTGATTGCAGCACAAGAGCCGGATAAAATTGTTGCAGTGAGAAAAGATGCACCTTTAGTAGCAGGGCTGGGGCAGGGATGCAACTTTATTGCATCTGACATTCCTGCACTGTTAAAATATGTAAGACGGATTTATCTGATTGAGAACAATGAAACCGTTGTTTTGACAAAAGATGATATTAAAATATATGATGAAAACCAGAAGATAGTAAAACGGGAAGTCTTTCATGTTACATGGGATGCAGATGCTGCAGAAAAAGACGGGTATGAACATTTCATGATGAAGGAGATCCACGAGCAGCCTAAAGGGCTCTATGAAACCCTTAACAGACGACTGGATGAAGAGGGGAAAATCAGGCTGGATGGAATCTCCATGACAAAGGAGGATATTGAAGGATTCAATAAAGTTTATATTGTAGCCTGCGGAACTGCATATCATGCAGGTCTGGTAGGCAAGGCAGTTATTGAAAAAATGGCCGGAATTCCAGTGGAAGTGGATATTGCATCAGAATTTCGCTACCGGGATCCTTTTGTAGATGACAAGACACTTTTTATTGCCATCAGCCAGTCAGGAGAAACTTTGGACACCCTGGAAGCTTTGCGGGAGGCAAAGCGCAAGGGGGCAAGAATTCTGTCTGTCGTCAATGTGGTGGGCAGCTCTGTCTCAAGAGAATCGGATGATGTCTTTTATACATGGGCAGGGCCGGAAATTGCAGTCGCATCTACAAAGGCCTACACCACCCAGCTGATGTGCATGTATCTGATTGCACTGTACATGGGTCATACCAAAGGTGTAATTGATGATGCATATTGCAGAAAATTTGTCGAAGAACTGAAACAGATTCCGGATAAGTTGGAAAAACTTCTGGAAAGCGAAGAAAAAATCGAAGCAATTGCAAGGAAATATTGCAGAAAGGAACAAGTCTTCTTTATTGGAAGAGGGGTGGATGCAGGCGTTTCTTACGAAGGATCTTTAAAGCTCAAAGAAATTTCTTATATCAATTCTTTTGCTATTGCAGCAGGCGAACTGAAGCATGGAACGATTGCGCTGATTGAGGAAGGTACGCTGGTATTTGTGCTGGCAACACAGGATTTTCTCTTTGAAAAGATGCTTTCCAACATACAGGAGATTAAAGCAAGAGGTGCAAATGTAATCGGGATTGCAAAAGATGGAAACAGAGAAATCGAAAAGCAGTCCAGTGAGGTGATCTATATTCCGTCCTGCATAGATGAGGTAACACCGCTTCTTTCAGTAGTGCCGCTGCAGCTGTTTGCTTATTATGTGGCAAAGTTCAGAGGCTGCAATATTGATAAACCAAAGAATCTGGCAAAATCGGTAACAGTGGAGTAGAAATATGAAGAATTATGAAATAAGAAATATTGAATTGGCGTCTTCCGGCTGGCAGAAAATTGAGTGGGTGAAATACAATATGCCGTTGCTTAATGGGCTGGAAGAGGAATTTAAAAAAACGAAACCTTTTGAAGGTGTGAAAATCAGCCTGTCGGTTCATCTGGAGGCGAAGACTGCATATTTGTGTCTGGTTCTGGCTGCAGGCGGGGCACAGATGTCTGTGACAGGAAGCAATACGCTGTCTACCCAGGATGATGTGGCAGCAGCTCTTGCAGATGCAGGACTGAAAGTCTTTGCATATCATGGGGCGACAGATGAGGAGTACAGCCGCCATATTGAGATGTGCCTGGAGCATAAACCCAATATTATTATTGATGACGGCGGCGATCTGGTGGGAATGATTCACAATGAGCGCCCGGATCTGGGAGAGGAAGTCTGGGGCGGATGTGAAGAGACTACTACAGGTGTAATCCGTCTGCAGGCTATGGAAAGAGAAGGAATCTTAAAATTCCCTATGGTGGCAGTTAATGATGCGCAGTGCAAGCACCTTTTTGATAACCGGTATGGAACCGGGCAGTCTGTCTGGGACAGTATCATGCGCAATACGAATCTGATCGTTGCAAGTAAAACGGCAGTTGTGGTAGGATATGGCTGGTGCAGCAGAGGGATTGCTATGCGGGCTTCGGCGCTTGGTGCAAAGGTGATTGTTACAGAGATTGATCCAGTAAAAGCGATGGAAGCAAAGATGGATGGATTTGATGTGATGCAGATGGAGCAGGCAGCACCGCTGGGAGATATCTTTGTTACTGCTACAGGCTGTAAGCATACGATTGTTCCCGCCCATATGGAGAAAATGAAAGATGGGGCGATTCTGGCCAATGCGGGACATTTTAATGTGGAAATTGATATGGAAGGTCTGGAAAAAGCTGCTGCGGAGAAGAAGGAAACGCGGAAAAATATTATGGGATACCGGCTGCCGGGCGGAAACTGGGTCAATGTGCTGGCAGAGGGCAAGCTGGTGAATATTGCAGCGGCAGATGGACATCCGGCAGAAATTATGGACTTGAGTTTTGCGGTTCAGGCGCTTTCTGCGATGTATATTAAGGAGCATTATAAGGAGCTTTCTAAGGCTGTGGTGGATGTGTCGGCAGAGATTGATGATAAGATTGCAAGGCGCAGACTGGAGTGCTGGGGAATCCGCATTGATGCGCTGACACCGGAACAGGAGAAATATTTGAACAGCTGGCAGGTTTAGCCGGAAAATATATTGTAGATGATGAAAAAACACCATCATATCTATTTGGGATAGGGTGGTGTTTTTTTATGGGGCGGAATGGGGACTGTCTCTTTGGGATGAAGCAAGGAAAAAGTGCATATAGATATACCTGATAGGGTATAATAAAGAAAAAATAAAATTAATTATACCCGAAAAGGTATGATTAATTGGATGACACTTGAAATTATACCCGATAGGGATTAAAATAGTATTATGAATCGGATAGGTATATTTGTAAAAGAACAAAGAAAAAAAGCGGGGCTTACACAAGAAGAATTTGCAGTGCGTTCGGGACTGGGTTTGCGTTTTGTGAGAGAATTAGAGCAGGGGAAGGAGACTGTTCGTATGGATAAAGTTAACCAGGCGCTTGCGATGTTTGGAAAAGAAGCTGTCCCGGGTGACTTGAAGAAGGATGCACTGTAGTCTGATTCCCTCTCCGTCAGCCGCAGCTGCCCCTGCCTCCTGAAAAAAATCTAAAAATACTTAACTTTTGATTAAATATGACGATAATATAAAAAAGGGAGTGATAGTCAGGAGCTTGACAATGGAATCAATAAGCAATAGTCTCATAACAGACAGACTAGCTTTTTTTATTGTACCCAGAAAAGTAACAGGAAGTACTCTGTTTTTCGGCAGAGTGCTTCTGTTTGTTTTTTGGAAAGGAGGGACTCAAGTTAAAGGTACCTTACAGCAAAAGCAGATCTAGCGAATTATACTATTATAATTTTGTTCTAAATTTCAATAGAAAGTAGAGGTGCAGAAGATGCAAAAGGAGCGACAGCCGGTAAAGCAGCAGAGAAAGTTCAGAATCAAGTCAGGGATTTTGACAAAATTATTAATAGGCATCATTGTCCCATTAGTAATTATACTGACCTTTATAGGTGTTCAACTTAATCGGGACGTGGAAAAGACAGTTGTGACGTTAAACGATAATTATCTGGAATCAGAAACTTTGGCAGCAGCAAAACAGTTGGATTCACAGCTTCAAAGATACATGGGGATGGTAGAAGCAATGTCCCAGTCAAAGGAAGCAACACAAAAGGTTTCCAGCTGGCATGCCGGCTTTAAAGGAACGCAGGAACAGGAAGAAGTTTTAACTTTTTTAAAAAATTTCCAATCCTCAGATGACATGATAGCGTCCACCTGGATCTATAATTTAACTGCAAAAGAGATGTTACAATCAGATGGTACCTATAAAAATTCAGCAGAGTTTGATGCAACCGGACGCCAATGGTATGGGGCCCTATCGTAAACGGAGAGAAAATAACCGTTACAGGAGCCTATGAAGATGTAGCTACAGGCAAGCTGATTATATCCTTTGCATCACCTGTTTCTGCCAATGGAAAATTAACAGGGATTCTGGGAGTAGACGTAATGCTGGATACACTAAGCAAAGGAGCGGATCAGATAACCGTCGGAAATACAGGATACGTTACGATATATGACAAAGATAACAACATTATCTTCCATCCTGATGACAGCCTGATTTTGTCAAATGTTGCGCAAGTAAATTACTCAGACAATCTTAAGAAAGCGATTATAAACGATGAAACAGAGCAAATGATCGAATACACCAGAGACGGTGAAACTTACAATGGCTCTACAGCCCATCTGGAAAATGCCGACTATGCGGTTTTAGGGCTTATGCCAGCAGATAAGATTGCAAAAGGAGAGCTGGACGTTGAAGTAAATGTGTCAGGCGAGGATGAAGTGGGACAGCTGGCAGAGGATATCAGAGCGATTGTAGCAAGACTCAAAAGTTATATTTTATACATTGATGAAATTACAGCCGTTTTAAAAGAAATCGGAACAGGCAATTTTGTATTTACCTTACAGCAGGATTATCAAGGGGAATTCGGAAAGGTTAAAACAGCGCTTTTAGAAGTTCGCAGTACGATATCAGAGGCACTGAAGTCCGTTGTAGTTGCAGCTGATCAGGTGGCCAGCGGAGCTGACCAGATTGCAGACGGCGCACAGGCGCAGGCACAGGGGGCGACCGAACAGGCCTCCAGTATACAGGAACTGGCCGCCGGCCTGCAGGATGTAGCGCAGCAGATTGGAGAAAATACCAAGGCTATTATGGAAACTGGGAAGCTGGTGGATCAGGTCGGAGAAGAGGTTCGTATCGGCGAATCGAAAATGAGATCAATGCTGAATTCCATGGAAGATATCTCGGAAAATTCGGAAAAAGTTGCAAATATTATTAAAAATATTGAAGATATTGCTTTCCAGACTAATATTTTGGCAATTAATGCAGCTGTTGAGGCCGCAAGAGCAGGGAAGCAGGAAAGGGCTTTGCAGTAGTTGCAGATGAAGTGAGAAACCTTGCAGGGAAAACAGCGGAAGCCTCTAAGACAACGGCTGAACTGATCCAAAGAGCATTAGAGGCAGTAGAACATGGAAAGGTAATTGCAGGAGAGACGGCAACATCCTTTGAGGCAGTGTATACAAGTGTTGCAGATGTTAATGCAAATGCGCACCAGATAACAGAAAGAAGCGAAAAACAGGATAAAGCCATCGGTCAGACGACACAAGGGATCGATCAGATTTCCAGCGTAGTGCAAAACAACTCTGCTACAGCTGAAGAAAGTGCTGCAGCCAGTGAAGAACTCTCTGGTCAGGCGCAGATGCTTAAAAATCTTGTTGCAGAGTTTAAACTTCTGGATGATCGCCCTGCATACGGGGAAGAGGCGGAAGCTTTTAATGACAGCGCTTCTGTCAAAACGGTATCGCTGAATGATTCTAAATATTAAGTAAGAAAAATCAGGCGATGAAACGGAGGAGTTGATATGCATACCGGAGCAAATGCAAGAAGTGAGAAAAAGAGAGTACGGATATCATCTAAAAGACAGTTTACTATTCCTCAAAAGTTTTTTATTGAGCTGGGCTTCAATCGCGAAGCAATCTGCATGGTGGAGGATGGAAAACTTGTGGTCATTCCGGCAGAGACTGTTTCAGGCGGTGAATTTGCAGAGCAGATCCTGACAGAACTGATTGCGGAAGGGTATTCCGGAACAGAACTCTTAAATGCATTTAAGAACAGACAGGCAAAAGCAGAAATTGAGTACGTGCAGCAAGAAGCTGAGAATGCTGATCCTGAAAAATAAAAAAAGTAAAAATAAAGAGGCAGGCTGCAGGGAAGATTTCCCTGCTCCTGCCTTTTTCCCTTAATCGGGGTGCTCCGGACGGCCTATTCCATGCGAAAGGCCTTGCCCTTCATCTCCCGGATATGGATCTTTAAAATTGCAGTCCGGTGCAAAGCAGCATTAATGAACTTCATGCCGCCCTCTTCAAGCCCCGGTGAAAAACGGGAAACAAATGCCTCCATCACATGCTGCTTTTCCTCCTGATTTTCAATAAATTCCACATCTCCGGTAGCAACAATACTCTTGTACTTTGTAGTGAAGAGTTCAGGCGCCACCACAGACTCAGCGATTACCGAAAAACAGACCTTTTGATTTTCCTTCAGCGCATCAATTTTATAGCCGCGATCCGCAGTATGTATGTAAACGGCTCCATCCAGATAGACATAATTGACCGGAATCGCATAAGGATAGCCGTCATCCCCGTGCATAGACAAAGTTCCCTCTGTAGTGGCAAGGAGCATTTCCTCTGCTTGATCGGGAGATACCTGCCGCTCTTTTTTATACATTTCTCTGCTCATTCTTTACCATCCTTTCTCTGCTTATCTTGCATTTATCATCAAACTCATTATAAATCAAATTGCAACAGGATGAAATGACAATTATAATAAAGGCAGGGAGGAACCTATGATTATACTGGATCGAACAAGCAAACAGCCTTTATACATACAGATTTACAAACATATCCGGGACGAAATTATTTCAGACAGGCTTGCAGAAGGCCACAGGCTTTCGGCTACAAGAGTGCAGGCACAGGCTCTGGGTGTCAGTCGCAATACAGTGGAGCAGGCTTATCTTCAGCTTTGTGCAGAGGGCTATCTGGAAAACCGGCCGGGAAGCGGTTACTATGTCCGCTGCATTGATCCTGAACTGGCAGGTGCAGCGCCGGCGGGAGAAAAAGATAAATCTTTTCACTGGGAAAAGCCGGAGCACAAGAAGTATCGATATGATATGAAATATGGCAACTGTGATATGAAGAGCTTTCCTTTTGTAAAATGGAAGCGGGCAATGGACAAAGCGCTGGTCAATCTGGAAGGGAAAGGTCTGACCGCATATGGAGAAAACTGCGGTGACAGCAAGCTGAGATTATATTTGTCAGAGTATCTGGAGCGGTCCAGAGGAGTAAACTGCAGTCCGCAGCAAATTATCCTCACGAGCGGGACACAGCTTTGCCTCAGCCTGCTGTGCCAGCTGATCCGCCCGGAGTGCTGTGCCATGGAAGAACCGGGATATGACGGTGCCCGATATGTATTTCAGAATCATGGTGCGGAAATTCTGCCCATACCGGCAGGGGAAAAGGGGCTGGATCTGGAACAGTTAAAAGAACACAGGCCTCAGGCGGTCTATGTCACACCTTCACATCAGTTTCCTCTGGGAGCCGTTATGCCGATACAGACGCGCATTGAGCTTCTCAATCTGGCAGAAAAAAACGGATTCTATATTATTGAAGACGATTATGACAGCATCTTCCGGTATGCAGGAAAAGCCGTGCCTTCTCTTCAGGGGCTGGATCGGACAGATCGGGTAATTTACATCGGAAGCATTTCCAAGACCCTGTCGCCGTCTTTTCGACTGGCATACATGGTTTTGCCGGCAGAACTGAAAACCCAGTATGACATGTGGTTCAGCCGCTATCATAATTCTGTGCCGGCATTTATGCAGGAAGCCTTGCGTATTTTTATGGAAGATGGAGACTGGGAGCGGCATCTGCGGAAAGTATGTCTGGCCAATAAGCGAAAGCATGATGTGTTCGCAGCGGAATTGGAAAGCGGTCTGGGAAAGGGCTTTCGGGTTCTGGGAAAGGGAGCCGGTCTGCACTTAATCATAGAATCATCTGTCCTTACAACAGAAGAAATGCTCGTGCGGATTGAACAGAAGGGGGTTCGGGTTTATGGCATGGAAAAGTATTATTTCAGAGGAAATACACGGAATCTGGTTATGGCGGGATTCGGCGGAATCAGTCTGGAGGCGCTTCCGGATGCAGCAAGGCGAATTACAGAGGCATTAAGCGGGGCGAGATAATATAAGGGTAAATTGGCACCTGAAAATTGAAGCAAATTGGCACTTTCA
>CAUWJW010000003.1:0-31623 GCA_963558985.1 uncultured Clostridia bacterium
GTTGAGAAGAAAGGAGAGTATTGATGTATTTGGACTAAATACATCATACAAGAAAAGAATGAAAGTAACAGTTGAATTTAATCTAAAAGATGAAGCGCTGAGGAAGGTAATGGAGGTATTTAGCTGCCTGGATACAAAAGATGGACAGACAGAACCTGTGGAATCTGTGCAGCAGGAGCAGAATCCTCCGGTACCGTCTCAGACATCTGCACCAATCCAGCCTGCCCCAGTGCAGACAGCGGTTCCCGTGCAGCAAACAACCGGGCAGATAGTGCAGACTCCGGCACCGGTACAAACTGTGGCACCGACCGTACCGCCTCAGACATCTGTACCGACACAGACCGTCAGCTACACCATGGAGCAGCTGGCACGGGCAGCGACTCAGCTTGTGGACGCAAAAGGACAGCAGGTGATTTTAGATCTTTTAGGGCGTTTTCAGGTAGCAACACTGACTGAGCTTCCAACGGAACAGTATGGCGCATTTGCAACAGAACTGCGGACAATGGGGGCAAAGATATGACCGAAGAAAAAAGAAAGCATGCGCTTCTATCTGCATCCAGCGCAAAGATGTGGATCACTTGTCCACCGTCAGCCAGAATCAATGACAAGCTGCCGGATACATCGTCAGAAAGCGCACAGGAAGGGTCTCTTGCCCATGCGATTTGCGAGCTGAAATTAAAGCAGCTTTACATAAAACCGCAAAGCAAAGCTACATTTCGGAAAAAACTGAAAGCCCTGCAGGAAGATCCTCTGTATCAAAAGGAGATGGACGGGTATACAGACGAATACGTAGATTATGTGACGGCGCTGATACACTCCTTTGATGCGGAGCCTTATGTGGCAGTAGAAAAACAGGTTTGCTACGATCATGTGGCAAAAGAAGGTTTTGGTACTGCGGACTGTATCCTGATTGGCGGAGATACGATGCACATTATCGACTTCAAATATGGAAAAGGTGTTCCGGTTAAGGCGCAGGCCAATCCGCAGCTGAAGCTGTATGCTGCAGGGGCGCTGCGAGAATATGAAATGTTGTATCCGATCAAAGAAATCCGGATGCACATTGTTCAGCCGCGGATCGATCACAATAACGAGGGTTTAATCTATCGAGATGAATTGGGAATTTGGCTGAATGCCGTGGTAAAACCTATGGCCGAGTTGGCATATAAAGGGGAGGGAGAGTTTAATCCCGACCCGGATCCAAATGGAGCCTGCAGATGGTGCAAAATCAAAGCAACCTGCAGAGCTCGGGCAGAGAAAAACCTGGAACTTGCGAAGGAAGAATTTAAACTGCCGCCGGAGCTTTCAGCCGAAGAGGCGGGGGCTATTCTGAAAAAAGCTACAGATTTGAAAGCTTGGGCAGATGATCTGGAAGACTGGGCACTGAAAGAGATATTAAAAGGCGGAACGGTTCCCGGGTGGAAAGCCGTGGAAGGCCGCTCAAATCGGAAATTTGCCGATCAGGAAAAAGCATTTCAGATTCTGTCCTGCTCAGGCCTTATTGAAGAAGAAATGCTATATGAAAGAAAACCGCATAGCTTGTCTGAGATTGAAAAGATGTTAGGAAAAAAAGAATTTCGAGAGCTTTTGGCCGATCAGGTGGTGAAGCCGCCGGGCAAGCCAAAGCTTGCACTGGAAGAAGATGAGCGGGAAGCCATCACACTTACAACTTCCCCGGAAGAAGATTTTAAAGAACCCGTAAAGGAGGAAATATAATGGCAGAAACAAGACCTACACAAGTAGTAACCGATAAAGTAAGACTTTCTTTTGTACACCTGTTTACCCCGTATGCACACCAGCAGGGGCAGGAGCCAAAGTACAGCTGCACGGTGCTGGTACCTAAAAGCGACGTGGCTACAAAGGCAAGGATAGATGCAGCGATTGAAGCAGCAAGACAGGACGGACTATCCAGGATATGGGGCGGCGCAGCACCCCCAAATCTTCCGGTCCCTGTTTATGACGGAGACGGCGTGCGGCCAAACGGGGAACCTTTTGGTCCAGAGTGCAAAGGCTGCTGGGTGTTTACCGCAGGCAGCAAGCAGGCACCGCAGGTAGTGGATGCGGCAGTTCAGCCAATTTTAGATCAGACAGAGATTTACAGCGGTATCTACGGGCGGGTATCGGTCAATTTCTTCCCGTATTTTGCTGCAGGAAGAAAGGGAATCGGCTGCGGACTGAACAACGTCCAAAAGCTGGAAGATGGGGAACCTCTCGGGGGAAGAACCACTGCAGCGGAAGACTTTGGACCTGCACCGCAGGTGGCAGCACCGGCGTATCAACAGCCTGTGCAGACTGCATCAGGTGTACAGACTCCCGGAACGGGTCTGCAGAACAGTACGCCGGGGTGGATGTGATAATGATGAGGCATCTATCCATTGATATCGAAACCTACAGCAGTGTAAATATTGGGAAGTCGGGGCTGTACAAATATGTGCAGTCCCCGGACTTCATGATTCTGCTGTTTGCATACAGCAGGGATTACGAACCGGTACAGATCGTGGATCTAGCGCAGGGAGAGATGATTCCTGCAGATATCTTGTTTGCACTAAATGATCCAAATGTAATCAAGCATGCATATAACGCAGCATTTGAATGGTACTGCTTAAATAAATTCGGGCAAAGCCCGCTGGAGCAATGGCACTGCACTATGCTGCACGGACTGTACTGTGGGTATCCGGCAGGTCTTGAGGCAGCAGGAAAGGCTTTGGGGCTTCCACAGGAAAAACAGAAGCTGCTGACCGGAAGGCGATTGATCAAGGTGTTCTGTACCCCTACAAAGCCCAGCAAGGCAAACGGGGGGAGGACCCGGACATGGCCAAAACATGAGCCGGAGAAATGGAAACTGTTTAAAGAATACTGCAAACAGGACGTAGTAACGGAAATGGAGATCGAGCGGAGGCTGTCAGGTTTTCCCGTGCCTGAAGAGATTCAATCGCAGTGGGTAAGAGACCAGAAGCAGAATGCTTTTGGTGTGGCGCTGGATCTTGAACTTGTAAAGGGAGCATTGACAGTGGATTCTACCGTCAAAGAAGAACTTACTGCAGAGGCGAAACAGTTGACAGGCCTTGCCAACCCAAACAGTACAGCACAATTAAAACCGTGGCTGGAGAAACAGCTGGGACAGCCCCTGGAAAACCTGCAGAAAGATACAGTAGCGGATCTGCTTGCACAAACAGAAGATTCAAAGACAAAGCGAGTGCTGCAGCTCCGGCAGGAAATGGCAAAGACATCTGTCAAAAAATACGCTGCTATGGACGCTGCAGTGGGGGATGACGGGCGGATACGGGGGCTGATGCAGTTTTATGGGGCCAACCGGACAGGACGCTGGGCAGGAAGACTGGTTCAGCTGCAAAACCTTACCAAAAATAAAACAGACATGCTGGACTTTGCAAGAGAGTTGGTAAAAGGGCGTAAAACGGAGGCCATTAAAGCGATCTTTGGAAACGTGCCGGATTTGCTTTCTCAGCTGATTCGCACCTGCTTTATTGCGGCACCCGGAAACAAGATTATTTCCGCAGACTTTTCTGCCATAGAGGCACGAGTCCTTTCCTGGCTGGCGCAGGAAGGCTGGAGACTGGAAGTGTTCGCTACCCACGGTAAAATCTATGAGGCGTCAGCATCGGCCATGTTCGGGGTTCCTATTGAGCATATTGTAAAGGGCCGGCCGGAGTATGCTCTGCGGCAGAAGGGCAAAGTGGCGGAGTTGGCACTTGGGTATCAGGGTGGATCCGGTGCGCTGATTCAGATGGGCGCACTCAAAATGGGACTCTCAGAGGACGAACTTCCGGATATTGTAAGTCGGTGGAGACAGTCAAACAAACGGATTGTGGATTTCTGGTACAAGATGGAGAATGCAGCCATTTCTGTAATCAGGGAAGGGAGACCCGCCGGTGTGGCAGGAATGCTTCTGCAAAGGGAATTGGATCTTGAGCGGGGGCAGGATTTTTTTACGATTCAGCTGCCGTCCGGACGAAAACTGTTTTACAATAAACCGTTTTTAGCTCCGAACCAATGGGGGAATGACAGTCTGCATTATTATGGTATGAATCAAACGACGAAGAAGTGGGGAGAGCAGGATACCTACGGGGGCAAGTTGACAGAGAATGTGGTGCAGGCTATTGCGAGGGACTGTTTGGCTGAAGCATTAAAGCGACTGGAAGCTGCGGATTATCAAGTGGTTTTTACAGTCCACGACGAGGCAATCCTAGAAGTCCCACAGTCCGTGACAGTTGAAGAAATTTGTATCATCATGGGTCAGCCGATCTCCTGGGCGCCGGGACTATCTCTTCCGGCAGATGGGTTTGCATCCGCATACTATAAGAAAGATTAGCAGAAAGGGGTTTACAGAAATGCTTCTGCAATATGACAGACAATTACAAATCAGTGCAGCAGGTTCCCGAAAAGCAACTTCTTGGCCGGTGCAGCAGATCTGGTGGAGTGAGTTTTTAGACAGACTGCAGGTGCCGGTTCGGGGAAGCGAAAGCCTGCTGGCCTATCTGCGCTATCCGAAGAGCAGACAGGACGATCTGAAAGATGTAGGCGGCTTTGTGGGCGGCGTGATAGACGGGCAAAGAAAGGCGGCCAATATCAAAGGGAGAGACCTTCTGACGTTAGATCTGGATCAGATTCCGGCGGGGGAAACAGATAACATATTATGTAGGTTGGAAGGTCTTGGCTGCAGCTACGCAGTCTACAGTACAAGAAAGCATGAACCGGCAAAACCGAGGCTGCGTGTTTTAGTGCCTCTTTCCCGGACGGTAACGCCGGACGAATATGAACCCATTGCCAGAAAACTGGCAGAGCTGATCGGGATCGAGCTGTGTGATCCGACTACCTTTCAGGCGAGCAGGCTTATGTACTGGCCAAGCTGCTGCAGCGACAGTGCATACGTGTTTCAATACGGGGACAAGCCGTTGCTGTCTGCTGACGGCATGTTGGATTTTTATGGAAACTGGCGGGATGTCTCCCAGTGGCCGCAGGTACCGGGCGTTCAGCCGGTACAGAAGCTGGCGGAAAAACAGGAAGATCCAGCGGAAAAGTCAGGACTTATAGGTGCCTTCTGCAGAATCTACGATGTGTATGCAGCTATGGATCAGCTGATCCCCGGAGAATATGAGCCTTGCGACAGCACAGGCCGGTACACCTATGCAGGCGGTTCCACAACAGGAGGTGCGATTGTCTACGGGGACGGAAAGTTTCTGTACAGCCACCATGCAACAGATCCTTCCGGGGGCAAGCTGTGCAATGCGTTTGATTTGGTTCGTCTGCATAAGTTTGCAGAGCTGGACGAGGAGGCAGCTGCGGGTACACCCACCGGAAGGCTCCCGTCTTATACTGCCATGAAAGAAATGGCGCAAAAGGATCCGCAGGTGGCGGAACTTTTGAAACAGGAGAAATATGAGTCTGCAGTAAGCGACTTTCAGCAGGACAATGGAGCGGTTTCTGCAGAGGATCTGCAGTGGGTAAAGAAGCTGAAGATGAATCAGTCAGGGAGTGCTTATGAGAAAAGTGCTAATAACATTTTGATCATTTTGCGAAACGATCCCCTGTTAAAGGGGCGGTTTGCCTACGACGAATTTGCAAGCAGGCCGCTGGTACTGGGTGCCCTGCCGTGGGACTCCAGAGAAGAGCGCAGGCTGCATACAGACGAAGATGATGCGGGAATCCGCTGGTATCTGGAAACTATGTATGAAATAACGGGAAAAGAAAAGATTTATGATGCGCTGTCCCTGGTAGCGAGGGAGCAGCAGATTAATGACGTGAAAGATTACCTTCTGTCCCTTTCCTGGGACGGTATCCGGCGGGTGGACACTGTATTATCTGATTATCTGGGGGCGGAGGATACTACATACTGCCGTGCAGTGGCCAGAAAGAGTCTGGTGGCTGCCGTAGCGCGTGTTATGAATCCGGGAGTTAAATATGATTATATGCCTATTCTTACAGGCCCCCAGGGCATCGGAAAAAGTACCTTTTTCCGTATTTTGGGGAAAGGGTGGTATTCGGACAGCTTAGCAAGTTTTGAGGGAAAGGACGCTGCAGAGATGATTCAAGGAACATGGATTAATGAGTTGGGGGAACTGAACGGCATGAGTAAAGCAGAGACCAGTGCAGTTAAACAGTTTTTAAGTAAGACGGATGATATTTACCGGGAAGCCTACGGCAGGAAGACCAGCAGGTTTCCCCGAAAATGCGTGTTCTTCGGAACAACCAATGACATGGAATTTCTGAGGGACCACACGGGAAACCGCAGATTCTGGCCGGTAGATGTGGGTCTTCTGACACCGGTCAAAAATGTATTTCGGGATTTGCCCGGGGAAGTGGATCAGATTTGGGCAGAGTGCCTGACCTATTACAGGCTGGGGGAGCCATTATTCCTCCCGAAAGATGTGGAAAATATGGCACAGGAGGCACAGGACTGCCACAGGGAAGCAAACGTGAAAGAGGGGCTGATTTTGGACTTTCTGGAGAGAAAGCTTCCGGAAGACTGGGCATACAGAAGCCTGGAACAGAGACGCATGTACTGGTCAGGGGAGTTTGAGAGAACGCCGGGAACAATACCCAGAGATCGGATCTGTGCGGCTGAAATCTGGTGTGAGTGCTTTTGTTCAGATATACACCGTATGAAAAAGTCAGACGCCAGAGAAATCAACAGCATACTGGAAAGTTTTCCAGATTGGGAACGACTGAAATCACCCGGCAGATTCGGCCCATATGGTATGCAAAGAGGGCACAAAAGGTGCCTACAAAGCAGAATTTTCGATTGTAGACAGGAAAATTGACAGCTACAAAAACCTACATTTGAAAAAAGCAAAGTTGACAGGATTGTATAGCCTAAAGAGATTGAAAAATCAATAGAAAATAGAGGTTGTATATATTGTCTACATTCTATCTATTGAAATATATAAAATAAAGAAAATAAGGAAATATATAATCTTTATATCTTAATCGCCCATACGTGTACGTGAAAGAGCAGAATGTTTGGAGCGTGCGGTGAGACAGAGAGGAGTTATAAAAAAAAACATGATCAAAAACAGAGATACCAGAGAAAAGAGTGTTGAGGACTATCTGCGCCTGCGAGTAAAGCAGATGGGCGGGAGAGCATATAAATTCACCTCTCCGGGAAATGCAGGTGTGCCGGACAGGCTAATTATACTTCCGGGTGGCCGGATTGCGTTTCTGGAACTGAAAGCCCCAGGGAGAAAGCCCACAGTGCGGCAGAAGAAAAAACTGCAGGAGCTGTCAGACTTGGGTTGCAGAACAGGGTGGGCGGACAGTAAATCGCAGGTAGATGCGTTTCTGGGGGTGCTGTGATATGAAATTCAGTCCGCACCCCTACCAGAGTTACTGCATTCAGAGGATCATCACGGATCCGGCGGTGGGATTATTTTTAGACATGGGACTGGGCAAGACCGTCATCACGCTGACTGCCATCAACGAGCTGAAATACAACCGGTTTCTTGTGGGTAAGGTGCTGATCATAGCACCGAAAAAGGTGGCGGAGGCTACCTGGACCAAAGAAGCGGAGAAGTGGGATCACCTGTCCCTTCTGCGGATCCTGCCGGTACTGGGGAGCAAACAGAAACGGATTCGGGCGTTGAATACCCCGGCGGATGTCTATGTTATCAACCGGGAAAATGTGCAGTGGATTGTGGAGTATTACCGCAATTCCTGGCCTTTTGACATGGTAGTCATTGACGAACTGACGAGTTTTAAATCCCACAAGGCAAAACGGTTTAAAGCACTGACCTGGATCCGCAAAGACATTCGCCGAATGGTGGGCCTGACAGGGACACCGGCGCCCAACGGACTGATTGATTTGTGGGCGCAGATCTATCTGTTGGACGAAGGGCAGCGTTTGGGAAAACGGATCACACATTACCGAGAGAGGTACTTTGATCCGGATGCACGGGACAGAGAGCACATATTCAGTTATGCACCAAAGCCCGGAGCAGACAGCGTGATTCAGAAGGCAATCGGAGATATTTGTATCAGCATGAAGGCTGATGACTACCTGCAGCTTCCTGAGCTGGTGGAGGATGTGATACCGGTGGTACTGGACTGCAAAGCGGAAAAGGCTTACCGGGATTTTGAGAAGAATTTGCTTGTGGAGATTGAGGACGAGGTGTTGGATGCGGGTTCTGCGGCTGTTCTGTCCGGGAAGTTGCTGCAGATGGCAAACGGGGCGGTGTACAACGAAGAACAGCAGCCGGTGGAGGTTCACAGCTGCAAGCTGGAAGTGTTTCTGGAAACTGTGGAAAAACTTGGCGGTGCACCGGCACTGGTGTTTTACAACTTCCAGCATGACCTTTCCAGGATTGAAAAGGCGGTGGAGAAGACCGGTCTTCGTGTGCGGCGGCTGCAAACTCCGCAGGATGCAGACGACTGGAATGCCGGGAAGATTGACCTGCTTCTGGCACACCCTGCAAGTGCAGCATACGGACTGAACCTGCAGGAAGGAGGAAACCACGTCATCTGGTTTGGGCTGAACTGGTCACTGGAGCTGTACCAGCAGGCAAATAAAAGGCTTCACCGGCAGGGGCAGAAATCAACGGTTTTTGTCCATCATCTGGTGACACAAGGAACGAGGGACGAAGATGTACTGGAGGCATTGCAGCAAAAGGGAGACGTTCAGGAGTATCTGATGCAGAGCCTGAAAGCCCGAATCGAAAGGATTAAGAAACGTTAGGAGGATTTTGCATGAATGAAACGATCCTGCAGCAGCTGCAGGTGGAAGATGAGATTTGTGAGGTTTTTGAAAGTGGAAGGCTGGCAGAGGTTCTACAGGAAGCTGGGCTTCCATGGGATCCGGCAGACGACGAGGAAAAGTTTATTGAGCTGGAAGAGGCGATATCAAGCCTATATCAGACGGTGGAACCGAAGTTTGTGATTCACAGGCACGCTGAATTTTTCTGCAGTGCGTGGGAGTAAAGGGAGGGCAATAAAAATGATTGATGAAAAAACATTAATTAGTATTTTACATGACTGGCAAGACCAGGTCAAAGATAAACCTGCAGGCTTAAAAGAGGCTGCTGCGTACCAGCGTGTGATTAATCTGGCAGAGAGATTGGCCGCATATGAATCTAATCAGACAATCAAGCAGCGCATTATGAACGCCGACCTGGAAGAACGAATGAAGCGAATCGAAAAGACTGCACAGGAAGCGCTGGACAAGGTAGAAAGGCTGACGGAGACAGTCGGGGCGAAAGAGTTAAAGGGTGTTGCTGTATGTGAGATTGGAAGACAAGATGATAAATAATCAGAAAACTGTAACGATACAGATTCAAGAGGTGGTTGAGGAAATGTGCGGTCAGATTAAGAAGAGGGGAAAGAAATGCGAACCTACTACATGAAAACCAGTGATATGCCAGAGGAATTGTACCGGCAGACTCTTTTTATGATTAAGGACTACGACCGGACAAAAGAAGAATATGATAATGCGATATGGGATAGTCCCGAACCTTCTGATGGACAGCCGAGAGGGAGAAATGCAGGCGATCCGACATCCAGAGAAGGAATGAAGCGTGCGGAACTGTTTCGGAAGCTGCAGGCCATCGAGCAGGCAAAGCTTTCCCTTCCGGAGGACTATCGGGAGGGAGTCTGGAACAATGTGCTATATAAAATCCCTTATCCGAGGGAAGGCCATCGGTCAACTTGGTGGCGGTACAAGATAGCTTTCATTCGGAAAGTAGCTGAAAATATGTTTTGGCTGTAATTATTTTACAAAAAAATTGCAACATGGGGGCAAACATTGCAACCCCGGGGCACAAAAAGTGTGTTATTATGGTATCGTGGAATTGAAGGCAAGAGATAGTTTGGCATATAATTGTCCTCCTTTTTTCTGAATAACTAATAACGGCGAAAGGCTCCCTGCATGGGGGGTCTTTTGTTATGATAAAAAGCATGGTAAAATACTGAAAAAAAGAGGAGGCCAAGCCATGCAAAACAATATGCAGAATGAAACAGGAGTGTTGAATATGCTGCAAAACCAAATTGCAAAAACAGAGGAATATTATGATATCGGAAAAAGGCAGGCGAGAGCATCTTTTTGGATAGCTACCAGTGTATGTATCTGTGGATTGTTGTTTTTGGCTGCGGGTATTGTGATCAGTGCTTGCAGGAATGATGTCTCATGGATTGCTTTGATTACAGGAGCATTTGTAGAACTGTTTTCCGGAGGGATATTCCTGATATATAAAAAAAGTCTGGCACAGCTACATGCGTTTCAGAAGCAGCTGAACTCTACAGCAAGGTATTTAACTGTGATCGAATTAATAGACAGAGTGCATGGTGCAGAGCTGAAGGACAGGCTTTATGAATGGGTTGTACAGTCCTGCATTCTGATGGATAGAGAAATACAGCTAGGACGTAAGGTTGAAGACCGGTTCTCGGTATCTGAATCAGAACACATAAAATGAAATAGGTGAGGCGCTTCTCAGGTAGGAGCGTCTTTTATTGTGCGGCGGATTAGTGTAGTGGCAACACGCCAGTCTCCTATGCTGGTACAGGTGGTTCGATTCCATCATCCGCAACCAAAGATTAAACATGAAAGGGGTGAGCCGGAGGGCATTAACGGAAAAACAAAAACGGTTTTGCGATGAATACCTGATTGATCTGAACGCTACTCAGGCCGCCATACGGGCAGGATATTCAAAAAAAACTGCGAACAGGACAGGCCCGGAAAACCTGTCAAAACCTGTAATTAAAGCGTACATCAACGCAAAAATGGCTGAAAAAGATGCGGAACTGGTTGCTGATCAGGACGAGATCTTAAGGTACTTGACTGCTGTTCTTCGGGGAGAAAGCCTTTCTGAAGTAGTAGTGGTCGAAGGAAAAGGAGAGGGTGTATCAAAGGCGGCGCGAATAGAAAAAACTCCGGACGAAAGGGAGCGTCTTAAGGCTGCAGAGCTTTTGGGTAAGCGTTATCAGCTGTTTACGGATAAAGTGGACGTGATCGGTGCTGTGCCGGTAGTGCTGGTCGATGATGTAGAAGGCGATGACGAACAAAATTAGCTTACAAAATGTTATCGGAAACGGATATGCTGATTTCTGGAAAACAAAAAAGCGTTACCGGGTCTGTAAGGGCAGCAGAGGAAGCAAGAAATCAAAAACAACTGCCCTATGGCTAATTAAGTCAATCATGCAGTACCCGAAAGCAAATGCACTTTGCGTGCGCAGATATAAAACTACGCTGCGGGACAGTGTGTACAGTGACTTAAAATGGGCGATCAGCCGGCTAAAGGTTGATCGCTTTTTTAATTGCACAGTATCACCGATGGAGATTGTTTACCTTCCTACCGGGCAGAAAATTCTCTTCAGGGGACTTGATGACGGCATGAAAATCACATCGATTTCCGTCCCAACCGGCGTGCTGTGCTGGGTGTGGGTGGAAGAAGCCTATGAAATCACAAACGAAGATGATTTTAATAAATTGGATATGTCAATTCGTGGCGAAGTTCCTGAAGGATATTTTAAGCAGCTAACACTGACTTTTAATCCGTGGTCGGCAACGTCTTGGTTAAAGAGGCGGTTCTTTGATGAACCGGACGAGAACACCTTCATAAAAACCACTACCTGGAAGTGTAACGAATGGCTGGACGAATCAGACCGGGGTATATTTCTTTCCATGCAGAGAAATAACCCACGCCGGTACCGAATTGAAGGTGACGGTGAATGGGGGATTGCAGAAGGGCTCATTTACGAAAAGCACCGTATGGAGGATTTTGATGTAGACGAAATTAGAAAAATTTCCGGAATCAAATCGGCTTTTGGTCTGGACTTTGGGTTTACAGACCCTAATGCTTTCACAGCCAGCTTGATTGACGATGCAAAAAAGATCATCTATGTGTTTGATGAGTGGTATCAGACCGGCGTTACTAACCGGGTTATTGCACAGCAGATTAAAGACATGGGGTACGGCGGTCAGATTATTACTTGTGACTGCGCAGAACCGAAAAGCATTGCGGAGCTCCGGGACGAGGGGCTACGGGCAGAGCCGTCCGTAAAAGGACGCGACAGTGTGAATCATGGAATTCAGCTGCTGCAGAATTATACCTTTGTGGTTCACCCAAAGTGCAGTGAGTTTTACCGGGAAATCCAAAACTACTGCTGGGCAAAGGATAAAGACGGCAAGCCCACAAACAAACCGGATCATGAGTTTTCCCACGGTATGGACTCCATCAGGTATGGTGCGGGCAAGGTTCTGCTGCCGGATACATTCAGTTTTGATTAGGAGATAGATTTATGTTTGAATCATTTTTAACATCGGATACCATGCGACTGAATCATTATATGACACAGGCCGCTGCGTCCAGAATGACAGATCAGCAGTTTGTACTGCGCCAGATTGATCAGTTCAAGGCGAGCCAGACCCGCAGGGTGATGATTGACGGAGAAAAATATTTTGCCGGAGCGCATGATATCCTGCGTGCAAAACGAATGATAATCGGCAGGGACGGCGATCTGGAAGAGGTAAAGAATCTTCCCAATAACAGGATTGTGGATAACCAGTACAGAAAAATGGTGAAGCAGAAAGTGAGCTATCTTCTGGGAAAACCGTTTACCTGTAAGGCGAAAAATAAGGTTTATGGCGCAGCACTGGGGGAGATCTTTAACAGGCGTTTTATGCGTCTGATGAATCTGATTGGAAGAGACGCTCTGAATTGTGGCATCGGCTGGCTATATATTAATTACAACGAAACAGGGGAAGTGACGTTTTCCGGATTAAACCCCTGGGAAGTGATTCCTTTATGGAAAGATGCTGACCATACGCTATTGGATGCGGCAATCCGGATCTATGAGGTGGTGACTTATGAAGGACAGCAGGAGCGGGTGATTGAAAAGGTGGAGGTTTACGATCAGGGCGGCATCTGGTATTTTACGCTGGACGGCAGCCTGAAAGAAGATGACATTCCCTACCGGCCGTATTTCACAATCGGAGAAGAGGATTACAACTGGTCTCGTATTCCATTGATTCCGTTTAAGTACAATGCAGAAGAAATCCCGTTGATTAAGCAGGTGAAATCACTTCAGGACGGCATTAATCGGATTCTTTCCACATTTCAGAACAACATGGAGGAAGAGCCAAGAAACACGATTCTGGTGCTGGTGAACTATGACGGCCAGAACCTGGGGGAATTTCGGGAAAAGCTTGCGCAGTACGGAGCCGTTAAGGTTCGGTCTGACAGCGCGGGAACCGGCGGCGATGTAAAAACGCTGCAGGTGGAGGTAAATTCGGACAATTACAAAGCAATCTTGAAGCTCTTTAAAGATGCACTCATAGAAAACGCTATGGGATACAATGCGAAAGATGACAGGCTTGGCGGAAGTCCGAATCAGATGAACATCCTTTCCATGTATTCTGACATTGACCTTGATGCAGATGAGATGGAGACAGAGTTTCAAGCAAGTCTGGAGCAGCTTCTTTGGTTTATAAACGCCTATTTCGCTCAGTCGGGCAAGGGAGACTTTTCAGGTGAAGAGGTAGAGATTGTCTTTAACCGGGATATCCTGATGAACGAAGGCGACATTATTAACAACTGCAAGAACAGTGTGGGAATCGTTTCAGACGAAACAATCCTTGCAAATCATCCGTGGGTGAGTGATCCGGCAGAAGAACTGGAACGTCTGAAACAGCAGAAGGAAGAGAATATGGGAGATTTTGGCTTCCCTCCAAATCAAAAACCTGCTGATGATCCAAAAGAAGGTGAAGCACCTGATGACGAAGAGTAAAGATTACTGGAGAGAGCGTTTTGAGCTCTTGGAAGATACATTGCACAAAGATGTGGAAAGCTGCCTTCCTGAGATTGACAGAATCTACCGCATGGCACAAAGGGATATAGAAAAGGACATCCTCCGCTGGTACCAGAGGCTGGCCAAAAATAACGAGGTGAGCATGGTAGAGGCGAGAAGGCTTCTTTCTGCCGATGAACTGGAAGAGTTCAAATGGACCCTTGAAGATTATATTAAGCACGGCAAAGAGAATGCAATTGATCAGCGCTGGGTAAAGCAGCTTGAAAATGCCTCAGCCAAGTATCACATCAGCAAATTGGAAGCACTTAAGCTGCAGGTGCAGCAGTCTTTAGAACTGGTTTATGGAAATCAGCTTGACATGCTGGACGAGCAAATGCGCAGGCAGTATCAGGAGGGCTACTACCGGACAGCTTTTGAAGTGCAGAAGGGATTTTCTGTAGGCGTTCCCCTTGCTTCTATCGACCAAAACAAACTGGACAAGCTGATAAAAAAGCCATGGGCGCCTGACGGAAAGAATTTTTCAGACCGGGTATGGCAGAATAAGGCAAAGCTTGTCAGCGAGATTCATACGGAACTGACCCGAATGTGTATCACCGGTGCAGCGCCTGATGAGGCAATTAAAAACATTGCAAAGAAAATGAATACCAGCCGTTACAATGCGGGTCGTCTCGTTATGACAGAGGCGGCCTATTTTAGTTCTGTTGCAGAAAAGGACAGCTTCAGTGACCTTGGCGTAGAGCAGTATGAGATTCTTGCTACACTGGACTCCCATACTTCTGCCATCTGTCAGGAGATGGACGGGAAGGTCTTTGACATGAAGGACTATGAGGCAGGAGTTACAGCACCGCCTTTTCATGTGTGGTGCAGGAGTACCACGGTGCCTTATTTTAACGATGAGTTTACCGCAGGTGAAATGCGGGCGGCAAGGGGTGCTGACGGGAAAACTTATCATGTGCCTGCGGATATGAAGTATCTGGAGTGGAAGAAGCAGTTTACGGGTGGCGGAAAGCCGAAGACGGAGGAAGCGGAGTTTAAAATATCTTCACCGGGAAGTACAAAATCCTTTAAGAGATCGCTAAAAGCCATACAGGAAAACAAAGCAGGGCTGGATAGAAGGAGAAGCAATATACTGAAACACCTTCATTCCGAGGGTGACGTTTATAGACTGAAAAAGGATTCTATAACCGAAAGAGATTTGGCGTACCTGTCTGCAGCGGTAAAGGTGGAGTTTGCCCTGTTCAGAAGTAAGCATGAGGACATACTGATTAGGGGTAATGCGAGAACATGTAATGTAACGGGGGATATTGCTGAGGAGATACTGTCGAAAAAGTATGAATGGGTGGCACATACGCATGTCGACAGAGGAGTACTAACACCTTCACCAGCCGATAAAGAGACATTAAGAATGCTAGGGCAAGAAAAAAGTGTAATAGTAGGCATGGATGGGAGCATGACGGATTTCATGGTTGAAAATAACTGAAAAATCATGTAAGATATCCATACAGGAGGAGATAAGTCATGCTTACAGATAATGAACTCAGAGAAATTGGGAGAAAAGAAACCAAGGCTATGTATGGCGAAGATTTTGTTCGAACCAATATAAAAAATGGCGTGTTCGGCTATGGACTGGACGATGATAGAAATGTTATATCGTGCGTGTTAGGATTATCAACAGATGCATATTTGAGCAAGTTTACATATCACATGGGTGATGAAACACCGAATGAGTTTGTTGCGTTTGTCAACATAGACCCTGAAACAGGTGAAGTAACTCGTGATTACGAGAACAGCAGATTGCCAAAATGAAAGATAAATAGATTTTGAACGTACTCCGGCAGCCTTCGGGTCCGGGGTCTTTTATTGGGAAGAGGGAGAAGTGAAGCGATGAATAGAACTGAACAGCTTTTGCAAGAAAAATATGCAACCACCTACGCCGAAAACATCATACTGGAGCGGATTGTAAACATGTTTCTTCAAAGCAAGGATACGCCAAAGCATATGATTGAGTTTACTTTAGAATGTTGCGGAACAGACCTGTTTTATCAATGCCTCGATGGCACTTACGTTTGGAGGGGCATAGATAGATGATTCGTGAATAATGTTATTTTTATGGAAAATTGCGGGCTGAGTGGCCTAAGCACTAACGAGCATTTATTTCAGTCGCTTTTCAACGAAATCATAAGTGGTGAGGATTGATGCAAGCAATCCTATGACCTTGATAAAGATTTGCCTCAGAGATCACTTACTTTCGGGAGTGATTCTCAGCCCGCAGTCAGATTATATCATAAGTTAATTTAAGGCAGTCCAAAGGGGCTGTCTTTTGTTATACAAAAAATTACCCGTGCTCCGGGACAAAACAGAGCAGCTGCCATACTGGGACAGACCGGATAAAAAGGACAGCAGAGAAAGGAAATTAGTATGTTTGAATGGTTAAAGAATATTCTGGGCGAAAACTACACAGAGGAAATCGACAAGCAGGTTGCTGAGCAGATTGGCAAGGATTTCGTGGCAAGAGCGGATTTCAATACGACCAATGAGGCAAAGAAGCAGCTGGAAGGGCAGATTAAAGAACGTGACAAGCAGCTGAAGGACTTGAAAGGCATCGATGCGGAAGGCATGCAGGCAAAGATTACAGAGCTGGAAGCGGCAAACAGGGAAATGCAGCAGCAGTCGGAAGCGGCCATTGCAAAGCTGAAACTGGATCATGCTGTAGAAAACGCTCTGGCAGGCGCTAATGTATGCCAGAACAAAGCGGTGATTCCGTTTCTGGATATGGAAGCTGTAAAGCTTTCGCAAGATGGGACACTGACCGGACTGGAAGAGCAGATTAAGAAGCTAAAAGGCAGCGAAGATACAAAATTCCTGTTCAGACAGGAAGAGTCAAAACCGATACCAAAGGGCGCACAGCCGGGACAGGGCAGAGACGGTCTTCCGGGAGGGCAGCCTGACTTTTCCAAGATGACTTATGAGGAAACGGCAAAGTACTACGAGAATAACCCGGAATAAAGAGAAAGGAATGATTAAATATGGCAAAATTTGATTCAAAAACATTTAATCCGCAGGCATTTGGCAAGTACATGGAATCAATTCCAAATACAAAGCTAAATAAGCTGCGGGAAAGCAGGGCGATTGTAGGAGATGCGAGACTTCGTGACCTGTTCAAAAACAACACCCAGACAGGAACCGTATACGCAACTGTTCCGTATTTCGGTCTGATCGGCGGCGATCCGCAGAATTATGACGGTGTGGAGGACCTGGACCCGGAAAAAACAACCACATACGAACAGGGGGTATTTACCTTCGGCCGTATGAAGGGCTGGACAGAGGCAGACTTTTCCTTTGACATTACAGGCGGCGTTGATTTTATGGCCAATGTAAGAAGCCAGATTATGCAGTACTGGAACACAGTAGATCAGGACGTGATGCTGTCTATTCTGAAGGGGATTTTTTCCATGAATGATACCAAGTACAACAAGGCGAACCAGAATTTTGTAAAAAACCATACGCTGGACATCAGTCAGTCCGGAGATACAGCCACTACAGATGCCATGATGGTAAATGCAACTACGCTGAATACAGCGATTCAGCAGGCTTGCGGCGACCACAAGAATAAATTCAGTCTGGTACTGATGCATTCTACTATTGCAACAAATCTGGAAAACATGAAACTGCTGAAGTATTTGACCTATACAGATGCGCAGGGCGTGGAGCGTGAGCTTGGTATGGCGACCTGGAACGGAAAGATGGTAGTGATTGACGATTCCATGCCGACCGTTGAAGAAGGAAGTACAAATAAGCACATGCTGTATACTACATATGTTCTTGGCGATGGAGCCATCGGCTGGGAAGATGTAGGGGCGAAGGTGCCGTATGAAATGGTCAGAGATGCCAAGACCCATGGCGGGGAAGATACGCTGATTTCCAGAAGAAGAACAGCTGTTTCCGTTGCGGGAATTTCCTATCTGAAGAAAACGCAGGCATCTAACTCCCCGACTAATACGGAACTGGAAAACGCAGGAAACTGGGAACTGATTAATGACGGCACCAAAGCGATCAGTGACAAGGCGATTCCAATTGCCAGAATCATTTCCAGAGGCTAGTCATGGACATCATGCAGGAAGCTGCAAGGCAGCTGGAATCTTACGGAATTTCTGCAGATGGTACAGCTCTTGCTTTTGCGGTGGGCAGAGTGGAAGAAAAGATCCGGAATTTCTGTAATATAACAGAGGTTCCGGAAGGGCTATTTCATACTGCAGTCAATATGGTGTGCGGTGAGTACCTGCAGCAGATGTACCTCTTGGGGAAGCTGGATCCGGAAGTGTTCCCGGCAGAAGCAGCAGTAAAGTCCATCAGCGAAGGAGACGTGAGCATTTCCTTTATGGATAATGCATCTGCAGAAGATAAGCTGGCAGTTTTTATTGAAAAGCTCAAGTCATCAGAAAGTGATTTGTTAGCATATAGGAGGCTGGCATGGTAGATATGAATACGGCAGAAAAAGCAGTCAAGTCCTTATGGAAGGACAGCATGACTGTTTTTTTACGTCAAAAAGTTAAAAATCCGAATGGAACCACAGGGTTTCAGGAGATCGCTGTTATTGAAAATGAGCCGTGCAGAATCAGCTATAAAACCGTTACAAAAGCAGACCGGCAGGAAGCGGCTAAAGTCGTGCAGGAAGTCAAGCTTTTGTGCGGCTCTGCGCTGCAGATTCCTCCCGGAAGCAAAATAGCAGTCATGCATCAGGGAAAAACAACAGACTATCAGCTATCCGGGGAGCCTGCTACCTATACGGTACATCAGGAGATCATTTTAGAACTTTTTAGGGGGTGGGCATAATGGGAAAGAATATCAAAGTAAACATAAAAGGACTGGAGGATCTTCAAAAACAGATTGAGGATTTTCAAAGTTCTTATGATGCTTTTATAGAAGACATTGCCAAGGAGATCACGCAGCGCCTGATTCGGAAAGTAAAACAGAGAACCCCGGTCGGAGAGTACCCATCTGGATCTGGAAAATCCGGCGGCACACTTCGACGCAGCTGGGACGGTTTTGTTAAGATTCGTAAAATGATTGGCATGTATGAAGTCGAAGTCACTAACCCAACTGAATACGCAGACTATGTGGAAAGCGGACACCGAACAAGAGGCGGAAAAAGCTGGGTACCCGGACAGTTCTTTCTAAAGATTTCCGAGGAAGAAATACAGGCGCTTGCACCGGCACTTGTAGAAAAACGAATTGAACAGAAGCTAAAGGAGATGATGGGGTGATAGGCAGTCTGATTGATGGAATCGCAGGAGCGCTCCGGGCAGAGTTCGGGGACGGCTATGAGATTTACGAAGAACAGATCCACCAGGGATTGCAGCCGCCATGTTTCTATATCAGTTGTGTGGACTCACAGCAAAACCGATTCGTGGGAAATGTATTTCGGGCAGAACACCGGTTTTTAGTCCTGTTTTTCCCACAGGGCGAAAATGCAAACAGAGAGTGTATGGAGACAATAGACAGGCTGTGGCAGGCACTGGAAGTGATTGACTGTAAATATGGCAAGGTCAGAGGAACCGGCATGCAGGCGGAGGTAAGAGACGGCCTTCTGAATTACAGCCTGACCTATAAAATGGATTTGCGGCAGGAAGCTGCGGAAATAGAAAAGATGGAGCATTTAGAGGGACGTTACAAAGGAGTGTGAAAGTATGGAGGCAGTAGAAGTAAAAGAAAAGAAAAAGGGTCCGCTCTATAAGAAGGTGCAGATTCTGCAGGCAGAGCGGTTTGCTGACCGTGCAGACCTGGTAGAGGCACTTTTGGAAGACGATGAATTATATACGCTGGAGCAGGTAGATGCGGCGATTGTAAAGTTTCTGAAAGGTAAGGTGGTTTAAGATGGCATTAGGCGGCGGATATTTTACGGCGCAAAACAAAGTGCTCCCGGGAGCATATATTAATTTTGTGTCCAAGGCAAGCGGCAATCTGTATGATTTTGACCGCGGCATTGCAGCGTTTGGTCTGGAGCTGAGCTGGGGACCCGAAGGCGTTGTGCGAAAAGTTACAGCAGAAGAGTTTATGAAAAATTCAGATCTGATTTTCGGCTATGCCTACGATGAGGAGAAAATGAAAGGGCTGCGTGACCTTTTCCGTAACATCAAGACCCTGTATGCGTACAGGCTGAATAGCGGAGGAGTTAAAGCAAAGAATTCATTCGGCGAAGCCAAATATGCAGGCGAAGCGGGAAATCAGATTAAAATAGCGGTCCTGAAAACGGTAGAGGGAAACAAGTTTGAAGTCCAGACTATTTTTAGAGATCAGCTGATGGACACACAGACGGTAACCGCAGCAACAGAGCTGAAAGAAAATGATTTTATCACCTGGAAGTCTGACGTGCAGCTGACAGATCCTGTGGCATCAGAGCCAATGACCGGCGGGACAGACGGAACGGTGACAGGCGATGCCCATCAGGCATTTTTAGATGCAATGGAAAGTTACCATTTTCATGCCATGGGGACAGTTGCCACAGATGAGACGGCAAAGAAGCTGTATACGGCCTACCAGATTCGCATGCGCGAAGAAGTCGGAAAGAAGTTCCAGGTAGTTATTTATAACCACCCTGCAGATTATGAAGGTGTGGTGAACGTGAAGAACAAAACCACAGACAAGGACTGGCCGGAATCCTCCCTTGTATATTTCACAACAGGGCTGATCGCAGGCTGCGGACTAGGGGGGTCCAATACGAACAAAATCTATGACGGTGAGTTTGAGGTGGACGTAAACCTGACGCAGCGGGCACTGGAGCAGGCTATCGAAAAGGGTGAGTTTGCTTATCACAATGTGGGTGATACCGTCAGGGTACTGATGGATCTTAACAGTCTGGTCACTGTGACAGATGACAAAGGTGAAGTCTTTAAGCGAAATGAGACGATCCGGGTGATTGATGAAATTGCAACTTATGCGGCCAGCATTTTTACAGATAAATATCTGGGCAAAATCCGCAATGACCCGGCAGGACGAGTCAGCTATCAGACTGACCTTGCGCTACACCACCAGAGGCTGGAACAGATGGGTGCAATTATGAACTTTGACCCGAAAAACATCGTGGTGAGTCCGGGAAAGGGCAAGACAGATGTAATTGTAGCAGATGCCGTGGAAGTGTCCGGTGTTATGGAAAAACTGTACATGACCTGCATTGTAGGGTAGATAGGAGGTAAAAGTCAGGGCTAGTAATATTAAGATGAGAAGTGCGGACTCTTTGTCTGCAAAGATGGCAGAGTGCTTCGTGACGATTGACGGCGAGCGCTATAACTTTTTCAATATGATTGATTTTGAGGCGAAGCTGGAAAAGACCAAGTCCACAATCCCGATTCTGGGGAAAATGGCCGGCGGAAACCGTTCCACCGGAGCAGAAGGCACCTTTTCTGGAACGCTTCATTACAATCAGTCCTTTATGCGGGAAATGATGCTTGATTACCTGCATACAGGAAAAGACATGTATTTTGAAATTCAGGTAACCAACGAGGACCCGACTACATCAGTGGGGCGTCAGACGGTTGTCTTTACCGGTTGCAATCTGGACAGTCTGATCATGGCTAAGTTCGATGCAGACGGTGAATATCTGGACGAAGAGTTTGAAGGAACATTTGAAGACTGCAACATGCCGGAAATGTTTGCAGAGCTTGCAGGAATCAGGGGGTAAGATATGGGATTTGACCAGTTTATGAAAAAGAACCAGAAAATCGACATTGAAGAAGTTGAGTATGCCGCCACAAAGTCACTTTGTGATGAGAACGGGGAGCCGCTGAAATGGCGGTTCAGAAGAATTCCCTCTAAGGTATTTTTTCAGGTGGACACAAAAGATGTAAATGGAGAGGCTAAGACGATGATTTGCAGATCTTGTGTTTATCCAAACCTGCGGGATCGGGAACTGCAAGACTCTTATGGTGTTAAAAGACCGGAAGACCTGCTTGTGGAGATGGTGCCTGATCTGGGTGAGATGGCAAGACTATCCAAGTTTGTAGTAGAGCTGAACGCGCTGGATATGAACGCTGAAATCGAAGAAGCAAAAAACTGATTACCGGACGGGAGGCTGATGCAATGGCAAGTTACGCCCACTATTGCCTGCACGCCTTCCATATACGTCCGGCAGAGTTTCTCGAGATGGATCCGCAGGAACGGGCGTTCATCATTGCCAGTATCCGGGTCCGGCAAAAAGAAGAAAGAAAACAGGCACGCAAAAAATAGCATGCCGGAAAGGAGGCAGTCAGGGGAAAGATTGTAACGTCCATTCAATTAATGGACAATGTCACCAGTGTACTTGCAAGCATCAATAAATCCATAGACAGCACCGTTTCGGCATTTGAAAAGATGGACGGAAGTACGGGTGCTTCTTTTATTGGCGCAAGAGCAAGCATCGCCCAGACAAAGAGTCAGCTGGAAAATCTGACCGAGGCGATGGAAAAGACTACGGAGCCAATTAAGAAGCAGTCATCGCTCTGGGACGGAATCAAGGGTAAGGTTTCTGCTGCTGTTGGCGCTTATGCAGGATTTCAGAGTTTGAAGAGTGCTATCAGTTTGTCAGACACGATCTCACAGAACACAGCAAGACTTGACATGATGAATGATGGCTTGCAGAGCACAAAAGAGCTGTCTGATATGATTTACGCATCAGCGCAGCGCTCCCGGGGAAGTTATTTGGATACGGCTGACGCGGTCGCAAAGCTTGGCACGATGGCAGGCGATGCATTTAGCAGCAACAAAGAAATCATCGCCTTTTCCGAGCAGCTAAACAAGCACTTTACGCTGGCAGGAACATCGATAGAAGGGCAGCAAGCAGCCATGCTGCAGCTGACCCAGGCAATGGGTTCCGGTGCGCTTCGGGGCGAAGAGTTGAACTCTGTGCTGGAACAGGCACCGAATATTGTGGATACCATTGCAAAGTACATGAACAAGCCGAAGGGTGCTATCAAGGACTTGGCGGCAGAGGGACAGATTACCGCAGAGATTGTCAAAGAGGCTATGCTGGCATCTGCAGACGAGACGAACAAAAAGTTTAATTCCATGCCTAAGACATTCGGCCAGACGTGGCAGGAAATCAAGTCCTCCGCCGCAAAGGCGTTTGAAGGTATATCGGGGCAGTTGTCAGAGACTCTAAACGGGGCGCAGGTGAAGGAATTTGTTTCCGGTATCATTGCTGCGCTTCCGAAGGCCTTCAGCGCTCTGTCTACCCTTTTGGGGTACATCAGGAAAATCGGCAGTTTCATCGCAGACAATTGGTCTGTGATTGCGCCGATTCTTGCCGGAATTGTGTCAGGTTTTGTGGCATTTAAGGCGGTGACTACGGCAGGAAAAGCCATTGACAGCGTAAAGAACAGTTTTGCCGCACTGAAAGGCGCTTTCTCTTTGGGACCTCTTGGGATTGCCGTTGTGGCGATTGCGGCAATTGCAGGAGCAGTTATTTACCTCTGGAACAACTGCGAAGGGTTTCGAAATGGTGTCATAAAAATATGGAACACGGTGAAAGATGCTTTTGTTGGGGCATGGACTGCCATTACAGACTTTTTTACCGTTACTGTTCCGGCAGCGTTTCAGACGGTTCTTGATTTTTTTAAATCAATTCCAGGGTTCTTTCAAAATCTATGGAAAAAGGTTTCCGGTGCGTTTACAGCAGGTTGGAATGCAATCGCAAGCAATCCGGTTGTGGCGCAGATTGTCGATATGATCAAGGCGCTGTGGAATAATGCAAAAAATGCCCTGCTGGGGATTTGGAACGGGATTAAGACCGCAGCTTCAGGGGCATGGAAACTGATAAAAAATGTGGTTCTGGGACCTGTTCTGCTGCTCTGTGATTTGGTAACGGGTAATTTCGGAAAGCTAAAGGAAGATGCGGCGATGATCTGGAATAATATCAAGGCGGCTGCCGGAGCGATCTGGAATGGAATTAAAACCGCAGTGCTCGCCTTTATCAGGGGAATTGTCGGTGCTGCCAGAGCCCTATGGACAGGCTTTTTTAATACTGTGCGTGCCATTTTTAATGGCGTTAAGCAGTTCTTTGTCCGTATCTGGAATGCCATTAAAAACTTTGTGATTAATACTGTGACGGGTATTAAAAACAAGGCGGTAAATGGATTTCGGAATATGGTGGAGGGAATCAGGCAGAGGGTTTCCAAAATCAAGGAAACTGTTGTTAAAGGTTTTAATGGCGCGATTGAATTTATTAAAAGTCTGCCCGAGAGGGCGCTGCAATGGGGACGTGATTTCATCGATGGATTGAAGCAGGGAATTAAAGAAAAAATCACGTCTATCGGAGACGCCGTTAAAGATGTGGCTGATAAGATTCGGGCGCTTTTGCATTTTTCGCGACCGGACACAGGTCCGTTAAGAGAGTACGAAAAGTGGATGCCGGATTTTATGAAAGGCTTATCCGCTGGTATTTCACAAAATAAATCTCTGGTTGTGAATCAGGTGAAAGACCTGGCTTCCCGTATGCAGGCAGTTAAACTTGGCGCTACGTATAACATGAATGGCGGTAGGGGTATGGTCAGACCACTTCCGGCCAGTGCGGTGCGGACTGCGCAAAGCACGATAGCTACTACGAACAATCAGAATACGAAAAATGTCTATCTGAATGTGACGATTGAAAAAGAGGCAGACGAAAACCGTTTTATGCGTAAGCTAAAAGAGATTTTAGAAGAAGGTGCCTACGCAGGAGCCGAGGGGGTGTATTAATATGGCCAGGTTTACCAGTCATACTACCGGAAGTAAAAATGATTTATTGACATCCCCTTTCCCTGATCTATCGGGGGCGATTGAAAATGCAGTGTTTGATAGCTACAACATGAGCGCCATGAGCGGTGCGAAAGATATGTACCTGGTCAAAATTGACCAGACGATTTTTCCTTTGGGTCCTTCTCATTTTTCATTCAAAATCAATAATGCCGATGAGGTGGTAACACTTTTAAATGAGGGCGAGATTGTAATCCCGAAAAGGGAAAAACTGAAAAGTGCTGAAATGGAGCTAGTGCTTCCGGGACGGCCGTATCCTTTTGCCTATTATCCGTATACAAAGTATGGAGGAAAGGACTATACAGCGGGGAAGTTCAGGTCTCCCAGACATTATATCAATGTGCTTCAGGACTTGAAAGCAGATCAAAACCCGTTTCAACTTTATGTGGCTAGAGCGTGGGGCGGGCAGAACCTGAAACGAAACTTTTCATGGAAGGTACTGTTAAGTGATGTCACTTTTTCGGAGGATCCGGACTCCGGGGCAGACGTAAAGGTTTCCTTGTCTTTTACCCGTTGGAGGGATTACGGTACTAAAAAGGTGACTTTTAAAAAGACTGATAAGGGGACAAAAAAGAAGACCGATAAAAAACGGCCGGCATCTTCCCAAAAATCTAAGACATCTTACATCGTAAAGAAAAGTGATTCATTAAAGAGTATTGCAAAGAAAAAGCTAGGGAAGGTGAGCCGGTGGAAGGAAATTTATAAGCTAAATAAAAAGGTGATTCAGAAAGCAGCAAAGAAAAAAGGAAAGCCGGGGAACGGAAACTGGATATTTCCGGGAACAAAGCTGAAGCTGCCGAAGAAATAGGAGGGGCAAAGATGGGAAATTACATATGGCCGGTTCCTTCAAGCAGCAGAATCTCCTGTCCCTGGGGTACGCCTAGAAGCTATGGCCATCACATGGGGGTGGACATTGCAACCCCGCTAGGTAATAAGATTGTTGCTACAAGGGCAGGAAGGGTTAAGCAGGCAGGCTGGAAAGGCAGTTACGGTCTGCAGGTATATCTGGATCATGGTGGAGGCATCACATCACGGTATGCCCATTGCAGTAAGCTGAATGTGCGAGTAGGTGACACTGTAAAAGCCGGACAGACAATTGCACTGATCGGATCCACCGGTCATTCTACAGGACCGCATCTGCACTTTGAGCTGCGCTTTAACGGTACAGACCGTAACCCTTTGAATTATGTGAAACACAGCGATACCTCCGCACGTTTTTCCGGAAGCAAGGGAACCTCTTCCGTATCCGGCGGGGCAAAAGGTTCCGGAAAAGAAGTCACAAAAGTAAAGGTTGCGACTACCACAGGAAAGCAAGGGGCGCAGGACAAGTCTCTAAGAGGAAAAAAGTCTGTATTAAAAGACGGGGTTGAGATATTAATTCAAAAAGGAACGCAGGTATACCTGCCGGAGGTTGAAGGCGAAGTAACATTGGAATACGAGCGAACCGGAACTCCGGGAAAGCTGCAGTTTCGTGCACTGGACGATGGTACGCTAAAGATACGCCACGGCAGCCCTGTCCGGTTTCGGTATTTCGGGAAAAATGTTTTTTTCGGGTATATTTTTAACATAAAGCCCAGTGACGGATTTTTTGAGATTACAGCCTACGATCAGCTGCGATATCTGAAGAATAAAGATGTGATGGCGTACAAAAAGAAGACCTATTCTCAGCTTCTCCGGCAGATCGCCAAACAGTACGGACTTTCTTGCGGAGTGATTGCCAATACCAAGTTTGTGATTGAAAAACGGATTGAAGAGGGTACTCTGTTTGACATTTTGGGAAATGCCGCAAGAATTACAAGAAATCATACAAAAAAGACATACGTTTTATATGACGATTTCGGGAAGCTGACATTGAGAAATATTGCCAATATGAAGCTGCCAATTCTGATTGACTCAAGTACGGCACAGGGGTTTGATTTTGAATCCACAATTGATGGGGAGACCTACAACCGCGTCAAGCTGTATACGGACAATTCCAAGACAGGTGTCCGGAAAGTGCATACCCGAAACAGCACATCAAAGCAAAACCGCTGGGGAATCTTGCAGTATACGGAGAAGGCAGGAAGCAGCAATGTAAAAGATATCAAAAAGAAAAGCAAGGCGCTGCTGGAAAAGTACGGCAGACCGGAAAAGAAACTGTCTGTAGGCGGTTGTTTTGGGGATATCCGGGTACGGGCAGGGTCTTCTCTTGTAGTTAGGCTGGATCTGCAGCTGCAAAAGATAATAGATACCTATATGTATGTAGAGAAGGTGACACATAAATGGAGCAATGACTCCTACATGATGGATTTAACACTTTCCGGTGCAGGAGGTGAATTCGATGCATGAAATCGTTAAACTGCTGCGCATGAATGCCGTAAATGGGGTAAATGCAGGTTATCCGGCTGAGATAGCTTATGGTGAGGTGGTTAGCATGAATCCAATCCGGATAAAATTCGATGAGAAATTGATTCTCGATGAGGATTTTTTAGCATTTACGGAAACCAGCAGAAGGCGTCCGGAAGCGGCTGCAGATGGTACAATTCGATTTGCTGACCTGAAGGCAGGTGATCAGGTGATTGCCGTCCGGGTACAGGGCGGGCAGGAGTATGTAGTAATAGACAGGAGGGTATGATGCTTCCGGTATATGAAGAAGAACAATTATACAGTGAAGAGATTGAAGAAGAGGAAACGCCGGGGCTAACCTGGAAGCTGGACGAGAAACGTAAACAGATCAGGGCAAAAATTGACGGTCTGGAAGCGATGCGGCAGGCGATTTACTGTATGCTCCGGACAGAACGGTTTGAACATGAAATCTATTCAGAGGATTATGGTTCTGAGCTGACTGACCTGTTCGGTCAGCCAATGGCTTTTGTGGAGATGGAAGTTGAAAATACCATCACGGAAACATTGATTCAGGACGATCGGATTGAGGCAGTTACAGACTTTTCTTTCTCAGAGATTCCTTATGGTTTAGAGGTTTCTTTTACAGCAGAAACTGTTGAGGGCAGGCTGAATATGGAATGGGAGGTGACACAGCAGGGACGAACTAATTTATAACGAAGTATTTGAGGACAGTGATGAAGATGTGCTGGACGAAGAAGAGGTGTTTGACCAGATTATGGAACGGCTGCTTTCCCGTGTTCCGCAGGATCTGGACACGCGGGAAGGAAGCGTAATTTATAACGCCCTGGCTCCTGCAGCCTGGGAGATTCAGCTTCTTTATGAGGAGTTGAACCTTGCACTGCAGGAAGGTTTTGCAGATACGGCAAGCCTCACCTATCTGGTTCGCCGTGCGGCGGAGCGCGGAATTATCCACAAGGAAGCCACAAGGGCCATTGTTCGAGGGAAATTTGAGCCACCTTCTGTTGATGTGATAGGGGGACGGTTCACAGAACTGGATTCCGGATTATCCTATATTGTTACAAGTAAAATTGAGCCCGGGCTGTACGATCTGGAATGTGAGACTGCCGGAGAAGAGGGTAACCTGACATCTGGCCAGCTGATCACAGATGAAGTTTTTGATGATGAGGAGGATTTGACATCTGCACAGATTATTGGGCTGTCCAATGCGGCTGCCGATGAAGAGGACATTGAGGTATTCCGGCAGCGGTATTTTGATTCTATCGACAGTCAGGCGTTTGGCGGTAATGTGGCAGACTACAAAGCAAAAGTGTTAAGCAATCAGAAGGTAGGAGGAGTTAAAGTCTACCCGGTTTGGAACGGTGGCGGCACGGTGAAGATTGTCTTTCTTAATAATGCCTTTGCTTCACCGGGTTCATCTGTGGTAAGCGAGATTCAGACCATTATTGATCCGGAGCAAAACCACGGAGAAGGGAAAGGTCTTGCGCCGATTGGGCATGTGGTTACTGTGGAGGCGGCTGAGTCTGTGCCGATTGACATTGCAGCACAGGTTACATACACGGAAGGACATTCACTGGCTACTGCGGCTGCAAGCATGAAGGCTGCTGCAGAGGAATATTTCCTGACGGTAAGAAAAGAGTGGGGAAACGCAGACTGCAAAACCGGTTCTGTTGTGAGAATTTCCTACATTGAAAATAAACTGCTGAACCTGCCTGAAGTTTTGGATATTCAAGTGACGACAATTAACGGCAGCGGGACAAATTTACAGCTGGCGCCGAATCAGGTGCCAATAATGGGAGGGATAACAGATGGAACTGCAGGAACATAAACGGCTGATTGAACTGCTTCCGGAATTTCTGCAGGAATACCGGGAGTTCCGTACCATTATGGACACGGAACAAATTGAGTTGAATCAGATTTTCAATCGAATCAACGATTTCCTGTCGGATTTGTTTATTAATACAGCGACAGAAGACGGGATTGCTCGACGCGAACAAATGTACGGCATTGTACCTGAAGAGGGTGCCACACTGGAAGAGCGCCGGGTAATCGTTAAAGCAAAAGAAGCAAAGTCCCTGCCGTATACCATCAGGCAATATAGAGAAATGCTGTCTGCTATGTGCGGGGAAGGCAACTATAAGATTTTGCTGGATCCGGGGAATTATTCTTTAAATGTTAAAGTGCGGGCAGTGTTGAGAGAAGGACGAAACCCGCTGCAGCTATTGCGGTCGATCAATGAAATGACGGAGCTGATTAAACCCGCCAACATTTTATACAATTCCGCCCTGTTCGATTACCACAATACGGCGAGCACGGTCTATAGCGGGGCAGCGGCGGCGGTTCACAGAGAATACAGGGTGGAGGTGTTATAGTTGGCCAACTGGAATAATGCAATCGTAACAAAGGCAGGCCATGCGTTAGAGCAGAAGCTTCTGGGAACAGGAGACGGCATTAGGCTGGTGCGAGCGTCAGCCGGTAAAGGCTGGGTGAATCCGGTACAGCTGGAATCACAGACTGCAGTTACGGATCCGGTACAAGAGCTGGAGCTGAAGGACCTGATTAGATCTGCATCTGACACAACTGTGACAATTCCTGTCATGCTGAGCAATTCGGGATTACAGACAAAATATAACCTGACGCAAGTCGGTGTATTTGCGCAGGATCCGGACGGGAATGAAGAAGTTTTATATTTTATTGCCCAGTACAGTGAGCAGGCAGGGGAGTCGATTCCAAGCCAGACAGAAAGTCCCGGTTTTTCCGTAGATTGGAATTTCGGCCTGAACACGGCAAATGCAAGTAAAGTAGAAGTCGTGCTAAATGAAGCAGGCAAACTGACAGTTGCCCAGGGTGATGCCCGATATGTCAAGCAGGAATCCGGAAAGGGTCTGTCCAGTAATGACTACACCACCGAAGAAAAGGAAAAGCTTGCGGGGCTGTCTAATTATGTGCACCCGGACACACCGGGGAACAAACACATTCCTGCCGGCGGAACAGTCGGACAGGCGCTGATCAATAACGGTGACGGTTCGGCAGAATGGGGGGCTGTGGAGGCAGGCGGTAACGGCAGCGTGATTGTAGCGGGTGAGGCACCGCCGGGTGATGCTTCAACAATATGGATTGATACCACTTCCGGAGGCATCGCAAAATACTGGAATGGAAATGCATGGGTAACTTCTAAAGCTGTATGGGGGTGATAGATTGTTAACAGCAACAGAAATAAATCAATTAAAATCAAAAATAAAAGCAGAGATGTTAAGGCGATCCGGTTACGGGTCGCTTTCTGATTTTGGTGGCACTGCCTATGACTTTACGGAAGAGCCTGTAGCAGGTGGTGTAATCAAAGCAGAGCATGGACAAAAAACAGTAGATTTATTACTGAGAATTACAGATATTGACGGACTTGTCAATGTTATGCAGGGAGATATTATACCGGATAAAGTAGATTCAAGTCTGATAGACCATGTGAAGGTACTGGAAGCAGAGTCCATGACAGGTTCGTCAAGTAGCTGTCGTGGCGCTTGTACCGGGTTGTGTCTGGGAACATGTATCAGTTTATGTACAGGGTGTTCAGGTTGTTCAGGGTGCTCAGGTGCCTGTTCGGGGAATTGTTGGTCTTCATGTGCTGATGCCTGCTCTTCTGGGTGTCGGGAGATGGCAAGCGCCAGTTGTGGCAGTAGTTGTTCAGGCGATTGCAAAGGTGATTGTCAGAATGGCTGTGCCGGCTGTTCCGGTTGCTCGTCTGGTTGTGGCAGTAGCTGCGCAACTGCATGCTCAGGGGCATGTTCCGGCTGTTCCGGAAGCTGTGACATGATATGCCGTGGTTGTTCTGGCAGTTGCATTACATCTTGCACGGGCTGTGGAAAGGCATGTTCTGGCTGTTACGGAAGTTGTAAATCAGGCTGTTATAGTTCGTGCCAGAATAAATGTTCAGGTTGTTCAAGCTGTAGTTCAACGTGTAGCGGCGGTTGTGGCAGTAGCTGCAGTGGCTGTTATGGCTGTTCTTATGGCTGCGGAAAAACCTGCACGGGCTGCAATGTGCTGTGTTCGGGTAATTGCAATGACAGTTGCGATGATGCCTGCGGAAGCGGGTGCACATCTGCATGCAAAGGCTGCAGCGCAAGCTGCTCTGGTTCCTGTTCCTACAGGTGTGGAAATTCTTGCTCCGGGGACTGTCAGGGAGAGTGCAAAAACAGTTGTTCATCTAATTGCAGTACAACGTGCTACACTACATGTTCTGCCCAGTGCTGGGGAACTGCGACAATTGTAACTTTATAAATAATGAAATACAGAAAGGGAAAATATGAAAGAGATTAAAGTAATTAAAATGAATGAAAATGATGTGGATTTGCTGAATGCAGCCTTTCAGGAATACATTGCGAAAAAAGACATTATCACAAGCGTATTAGAAATTCATGCAGGTGACGATGATTATTCAGTGGTCAAATCCCAGGCGTTTACCCACTATGAAAAAGAGTTTGCGAAAGCAAAGGTCTACTACGATGAGATGATGAAAGCCATGCAGGAGAAGTACGTTCCCGAAGATCTGCAAAAGTCTGGTTTTCGTTGGGAAGTTAATTTTGACGAACATAAAATGATCGTATCGGAGATTTAAGATGAGACGCAGATTTGAACAATTTGGCGACCAGAAAGCACGGTTATTTCCCGAGCTTCACAGACCGATAGATGGCGAAAAAGTTTTATCACGCACCATAACGTTCCAAGTCACAGACGACTGCAATCTTGCGTGCAAATATTGCTATCAAGTAAATA
>CAUWJW010000004.1:0-31214 GCA_963558985.1 uncultured Clostridia bacterium
ATTGACCTCCCTTTTCTTTCTTTTTGCTGCCGGTCTGGCCGACAGCAGAAATATAACTTTTTCACCCTCATATATATACAAGACCCGTGCCAATTTGTTTCACAGAATTGTTCTCACAATGGAAATATTCTGATAAAACCTTGTTTTTCAAGGCTTTTCAAGCTTATTTTTTTTCAAAAAATTTCTCATCTCTCGGAATTCTATCCAATATTTTCCCCTTTTTTCATCTCAATTCTAATAATTTTTCTCATATTTAAGATTTTTAGTGTCGTTTCTTTCGTTTTCCTTAATACTTTTTACGTCTATGGACAGCGCCTTTCTTTCATTATAAAATACAAATAGAAAACACATCCGGATTTGAATCAGGAAAGGAGTTCTATGGAGTATCTGAAAAATTTTCTTTACGGTGCGCTCATCGGAATCGCTAATGCCATTCCCGGTGTCAGCGGCGGCACCATGGCTGTTATCTTAAATATCTACGACAAAATTTTGTATGCAGTAAGTTTTAAAAATATAAAAAAGCATTTGCTTTTTCTGATTCCCCTGGCACTGGGCGCAATTTCAGGAATCTTTCTTCTCAGTAATGTAATTGTGTCTCTGATGGAATCGCATGCTATGCTTCTTAATTTTTGTTTCATCGGACTTGTTTTGGGCAGTATTCCTTCTATCTGTAAAAAGGCCGGTGCCGAGCAGGTCAAGGGGCGCAATGCTCTGCTGGGTGTTCTGGCGTTTGCGTTTATGTTGATGATCAGTTACTTTAATCAGGGAGATATTACCAACAAATCTCTGGCTGATTTCGGCGGTATGCACGCCGGGCTGTTCTTCTGGCTGTTTCTTACCTCTGCTGTCAGTACTGTTGCTATGATTCTGCCGGGAATCAGCGGTTCCCTTATGATGCTCCTTCTGGGTGTTTATACTGTGGTTATGGAGGCTGTGGCTGATTTGAATCTTCTGGTTCTGGCGCCTGCAGCTCTGGGCGTTACAGTCGGTCTCATTTCCGGGATTAAAGTAATCAAGCGGATGCTCCGATTTCATCCGCAGGCACTCTATTTAATGATTCTGGGACTTGTAGCCGGTTCGGTATTTGCGATTTATCCCGGATTTTCGCCTGATGCGGAAGGTTTTTTATCTTTGGCTGGGTTGGCTGTTTTTGCGCTTCTTGCCTATGTTCTTTCCAGCAGAAAATAGAAGCCGCCGCTCTTATCAAAAAACAAAGCGGATGCAAGGAGACTCCTGCTTCTGCACCCGCTCAATGCTTTTTATTATTTTGGTTTGTTCATAGCTTCTTCCAGCTGTTCAAAGTCATCTCCGGAAAGAGGTGTCTTTTCTACGCAATATACCGGCATTTCTCTCTTGGCCAGTTCTTTGAAATACGGAATCGGCGGAACACACTGTTCACCTGCCAGTGCGCCTCTTTCTGTAATCTGTCCGCTGCAGATCATTTGCGCTACAATTGAAGGCGGTACGCCTGTGTCCAGTGCGCCTGCCATGAATCCCCATTTTTCGCTGGTGCGGATTACGGATTCTACAATAATTTCTTTTTCTACACCGTCTTTTGTTCCCTTTACAACTACCCGCAGAACATCGCTGTCATTCAGTTCTCCATCCTGAGAGCCATCGTAACGTTCCAGATAGCGATTTACTACATTTACCATTGTTCTCAGAGGGCTCACTTTCTCTCCTCCTACGGCAATCGGCTCTTCACTTGCAAATCCCAGATCTGCAAGGAAACGGATTCTCTCCTCGAATTCATGCGGCAGCGACAGCTTGAAGCTGGCTTCCTGTATTCCCTTATCCTTAAAGGATCTTGCAAACTGCGCAGGTTCGGAGTGGATACAATAAAAGGCTTCTGCCAGACCAATCGGTTCTGAGAACGGAATCATTTCTTTTCCGCTTCCTGCAGGTACCGGCTGTAATTTTCCTTCTTTCAGAATCCACGGCTCCATAGAGTGCTCTTCCATTACAGTCAGCAGGGAGTACGGGATTCCAATAACAGCTTCTGTTCTTGTAAAATCCCCGCATGCGCAGATTGCATGTGCTTCTTTTACCGTATCCAGTTTTCCGGCTGCATACCCTGCCATAACATTCATCGTTCCCGGTGTACTTCCCATACCAAGAACGGCTGTCAGACCTGCTTCTTTAAATTCTTCATGCAGTTCAAACTGCTGTTTTGTCACATGGAACAGGCCTCCCAGATCAATATAGTGCGCCCCCACAGCAAGGCAGGCTCTCATAATATCAATATTCCAATTGTACTGCACACAGTTGATTACTACATCGGCCCCTTTAATCGTTGAAATCAGAGCATCATGATCTGTCACATCGCATTTCAGCGCTTTGATTCCCAGGCGTTCACCTATTTCTTTTGCTTTTTTAAAATCGTAATCGCAAATTGTAAGATCTTTTTCACCCGGACTCAGCTGCTCATCACACAAATCTGTCGCCACAATACCGCCCTGCAGACCTGCTCCTAAAATCACTAATTTCATCATCTTCATTTCCTCCTTATTCTTTTCGCTTTACTTATTTTTTTAATTCTGTTGTATATGATGTTGTCTTTCACTTATTAAACCATTACAAACCCCGCTATCAGGTATCCGATAATAGCAACTGCGCCCGCCAGAAGCGCATACGGAATCTGTGTAAGTGCGTGATCCATATTTTCAATGCCTGCAGCTGAAGAGGACAATACAGTCGCATCGGAATAAAAGCAGGCATGCGCTCCGAAAGTAGCGGAAGAAAGAATAGCGGCTACTGTGAGAACCGGATCTGCACCGACTGCCATTCCCAAAGGAACAATAATCGGAAGTGTCACTGCAGGAACGCCCCAGCAGCTTCCTGTAACAAATGACAGCAGTGCTACAATAATGAAAGCCATTGCCGGAAGCAGAGATGCACTCATATAAAGCGCTGCCGAGTTAACGATAAAGTCGGACATTCCGATCTCAGCCAGCACTTTCTGCAGAGTAAGCGCCGAAATAATAATGGCAAACATGAGAAACATTTCTGCAAATCCAGTTATAAATGCTTCCGAAAATTCACTGAATGTAATCTTTTTCTTAATCAGATACATTGCAGATGCGACTGCCGTTGCAATGATTACACCGTAAAGCAGGTCAATGTCAAAGTAGAACGTGCCTGCAACCAGCGCAATCATTGGAAGGAAAAAATCCCACAGACTGTTTTTTTCTTCTGCATCATCGTTAACATCTAAATTAAACCGCCGGCTTGCCTCACTGTAAGTCATTCCTGTCTCCAGTGTCCGCTGATAGGCTTTTTTCATAGCTCCCAGTTTGGGAATAACGCCTAAAATCACAAGCGGTACAACGACAGTTGCTGCAATGGCGTAAAAGGAAAATGGAATGGTTTTAATGAAAATATCCATGCCGTCTCCCAGAAAGGCCAGTTCCTTTTCCTGCTCCAGCATGCCGGCCCAGTAGACTGCCTGAGTAGAAATCGGAATCAGCATGCAAACCGGAACACCGGTCGAGTCGATGACGTATGCCAGCATTTCTCTCGGCGTTTTTTGCTTATCGCACACGCTCCGCATGACATTACCGATAGTCAGTACATTGAGATATTCATCTACGAAAATAATGATCCCCATGATCCATGAAATCATCAGGGATTTCTTTTCTGTGTTCGAGTATTTCAGAACCAGAGAAGTAAATCCTGAAGTGGCCCTGACTTTTCGCATAATTGCAATATAGCTTCCAAATATACCAACCGTAAGTATGATCCAGGTGTTTTCTTCCATTGTTGTGAAAGTAAAATCCAGATAAGTCCCGAAAAAACCTGTACCGGAAGCAATGATGCAGCCTACCAGACCGCCTAGCACCAAGGCTTCAAAAGTCTTTTTTGTAATCAGTGCAAATACGATGATTAACAGAGGGGGTAATAAGGTGATAATGCCGTAATTATCCATTTTATTTATCCTCATCTTTCTGTAACATTTACAATCCCAGCTGCGCTGCTGTTTCCACATTTTAGATATCTGCCCTTATATAGAGCGAATATCGTGCCATTTTTCTGTATTGTCAAAAAAGTCAGCCTGCCATGGGCGGCAAACCGTTGAAATTTGCAGATTTATGAATTTTTATTTTTTTTAAATATATCTGACTTTTCTTTTTTCTCCCCCTAAAAAAAGAACGCAATCTTGCGTTCCGAAAAAAAATCGCTTTTGTTTTCCTGTTTCTATGTACTGCCGCACCGCTAAAAATGCGCCTTTTGAAGCAAAAAACGCAAATCTGCGTCAAAACGCAGATTTGTGTTATCGTATATGATGTTTTTTTAACTTCCGATTAATGGTCGACCGAGTTGTTTTCAGTTCTCTTGCCATCACTCCTGAATCCCGGTATTTCTCATAGGCAGACTGTAAAATCTCGCATTCATATGCATCCACCAGCTCAGTCAGTCCCCCTTTCCCCTGTATCTGAGACTCCGTATACCGCTCCTTTTCATCAAACAGGTAGGCTTCTACCTCCTGCCCCAAAATAGAATTCCCCTCTGTTGTAATAACCAGACTCTCCACCAGGTTCTCAAGTTCACGCACATTCCCCGGCCAGTGATATGCCAGCATCAGCCTCAATGCTTTCGGACTGAATTTTTTAGACAGATTGTACTTTTGGTTGTACTTGTCCAGAAAGTATCCGGACAGTTCAATAATATCCTCTATTCGTTCTCTCAGTGGCGGTACGTTGACAGTTGTCACACTGAGTCTGTAATAGAGATCCTGCCGAAATTCACCTGCCCGTATCATCTCTTTGAGTTTTCGATTGGTGGCTGCAAGAATACGGATATTCAGGGGAATGGTTTTAGTCCCTCCAATGGGTGTCAGTTCCCTTTCCTGCAGAACTCGCAGCAGCTTTACCTGAAGACTCAGAGGCATTTCACCGATTTCATCAAGAAAAATTGTTCCTCCGTTTGCCGCTTCAAAATACCCCTGTTTCCCTTCTTTCAGTGCTCCTGTAAATGCACCCGGCACATAGCCGAACATTTCTGATTCCAGCAGGTTTTCCGGAATTGCGCCGCAGTTAACCTTCACATAGGGACCTTTTGCTCTGGAGCTGTTGCTGCAGATCCAGTCAGCCACGACCTCCTTTCCTGTACCCGATTCCCCCTGAATCAAAACGGTTGTATCAATTTGAGCAAGCTTACGGGCCAGCGCCATAGTCTTTCGCATGTTCCCGGATGCACAGACAGTCTTTGCACTTTCCGTTTGCTCCCGCTTCATCCGTTCCAGCTCTGCTTCATACTTCTTCTGAAGCTCTTCAGCCCTGCTGAGTTTTGTCTGCAGCCGGGCAAGTTCTGTAATGTCCCGCTCACAGGCCACCACCATTTCCAGTCTCCCCTCTTCAAAATAGGGAATTCCGGTCACTATAAACTCTCTGCCATCCTTCAGCTTCTGTATGATGGTATGTTTTTTCCTGGACAGCAGCACTTTTTTCGTTACAAACTCCGAGCAGTAGCCCTCTGCCACCAGGTCATCAATATTGCGTCCCACCAGTTCCTCAATCTTCTTATTTCCTGTTTTCTCCGCCGCCTTATTGACCATAATGATGTTGCCTTTTGCATCTGAAATAAAGACACCGTCATCGATTCCATTAAGTATCCTTTGAAAATCCAGTCCGGAAAGTCTGTCCTGCACCATATCTGCCTCCCGTCTCCCTTTCGGTTAAATATACCTCCCTGCCAAATCGTTCATCTTTTCGGTCCACGCTTCCTGCTGCGGAAACTGAGCAAGAATCTGTAAAAATTCCTGTCTCTGCTCCCCTGATAACCGCTCGAGCTCTTTCAGGCTCACCATACCTCCAAGGCGCCTGCCAAGCTGAAAAAGTCTCCGCTGCTGCTCAGGAAGCGCCAGATACCCGTCGATAATCCCGATCATCTTCTCCTTGTCACAAGAGAGGCTCCCCTTTACACCCTGCAGCAGGTTCACAATATGATCGCTCACAATGCGGGTCGGCCCTTCTCCTGCAGCCCGTATCATCTCCCGTATTTCCGTCACCTTTTCCTCTTCACTGCATAAAAGGAAGCATCCCTTCCTGTAATCCTCATAAAGCTCTGTTCCCGGTTTTACACAGGCGGTGCGAATCCTTACATAATCCGGCTCTGCTTCACGCACAACGTGTGCCATTCCCGAAGCATTTTCTTCAGTCAGCTGTTTTCCTCCCAGTCCCGGCATAAAGTAGACAGAGAGTTCCAGTCCGCCTGTCTTAATATTTTTCCCTGCAGTAATCTGCTGCTGTGCGGTCACGCCTTTGTTGACCAGACGCAGCACTTCATCGGAACCGGATTCAAATCCGCAGTGAATCCGATCCAGTCCCGCTTCTTTCAGCTCTGCAAATTCCTCTGCACTGACTTTGGAAAGATTTTCAGCTCTTCCGTAAGATGTAATTCTTTCAATCTGCGGAAAAGTTTTCTTTAAACAAATCAGTACTTCTGTCAGCTTGCCTCCGCTCAGAGCAAGAGAGTTGCCATCCTGAAGAAATACGGTTCTGCCTCCGCTCATCAGCCACATGATGACGGTATAATAACAGTTCTGTTCTTCTTCTGTCATAGACGCCAGCTCTGCATTAAGCTTTTCCAGGTCCCAGGTCCCGTCAGGCGCCTTCTTTTCCAGCGCCTTATTTGCAAAGCAGGCCATGCGGCGAATATCTTCTTTGATACTGTCAATTGTATAGGCACGAAATTTGGTGTGCCTGTAAAGATTGCAAAATTTGCATTTATTCCAGGTGCATCCCCTGGTTACCTGAAGCAACAGACTCTGCGCTTCACTTGGCGGCCTGATAGGCCCGATTCTGTATGTTTCCATTTTTTACCTCTCGATGCTTCTATTATATGTAACTTTCAGCAGGATGTCAAGTACACTAGGAGATATAAAAAATCTCAAAAAAAGCGTTTTGCGCAAAAGAATTTCCTTCCTCTGCGCAAAACGCCGCTTCAGACTGTGTCCTACTTCACTTCCAGAGCTCGCTCCCGCAAGGCTGCTTCCGCCTCATCTTCGGGTTCATCCAGAACAATGTTGTGCTGCCTGGTTTTCTTCGTATCCGGCTCCACACAGACAAATGTAACAAAGCCTTCTACATTCTGACCTTCATCAATCTCGCACAGCGCTTTTACATGAACCATTAAACTGGTATGCCCCGCTTTCACAATCCTGCTGTGAATCGTCAGAATATCACCCTTCTGCACCGGTTTCTTAAAGGTAAATCCATGTACATTAACGCACAGCACATCCTGAGGACGCCCGTGAGTTGCCGCTGCTGCAATAAAAGCAGCCTCTACCAGCCACTCGGCAGTTCTTCCTGCAAACAAGGTCCCATGGTGATTCAGATCTTCCGATTTAATCAGATGAGAAATTTTATACTCCTTCATAATCTACTCCTTCCTTCTTACAACAACATCATGCTCCCATTATAAAAGATTTGCGCAAAAATAAAAGTGCATATATATAGGTATACAATATTTTTTTGCATAAAATTCCCCTGCAGACATATATTGAATCAACACTTAAGAAAAAGGAATGGTTAACAGTATGACTTTGTACAGGCAAACAGCAAAAACCGGGAGCACCCCGGATCTGATTCACATGGCCGTTACAGGCAATCCCGACAGCGGTATCTCCTCTCTTTTCAACCGGTTGACCGGCGGAATCACCCACAAAGGTTTTTTCTCCGACAATCCGTTTCCCGAAAAAGAAGGACTCGTAACGTTTCAGCGAAATATGAATGCAGTACAGCTTCCGGGAATCTATTCCCTGTCTTCGTTATCAAAAGACACTGCGGGAGCACGCCGTTTTTTTCTTCAGCAGAGACCTGATATTCTTGTAAACACACTCTCTCTGTCCGGTCTGGAGAGAGGTCTTTCTCTCACCTGCGAACTAATGACTCTGGAGCTTCCCATGGTTCTTGTACTCGACTGCACCCATGGTTCAGACGGCAGCAACTGCGCCTTATCCCGTCATTTGTCCCTTTTACTGAACCTGCCGGTCTTTCCCCTTAATTCCGGTGATAAAAAAAGCATCGAAAAGCTGTGCCGCCTCCTTTTGAAGACGCTGAAGCACCCCGAATCGCCCCGAGCTTTCCAGGCGTATTCCGGTTCTATTTATTCAGATTTGCAGCGGATTTCCCGCCTTATTGAAAGCAATTGCAGAAAAACAGGACTGCCGCTGCAGTTTTGCTCCCAGGAGCTGTTAGAAGGCAATTCCCTTATTGAACAGGAACTGGAGCTGGAACCGTCTCAGTTGACTTTCCTCCTTCATCTGCACAGCAGCAGACCCGAATCCCAAAGCGATGTGATACAGGAGCTGGCCCGTATGCGCTATGCTTTTACAAAAAAAATCTGCAGCAAAATCCGTTCCCTTTCTCCTGCAGGCGCCTATGAGGAGGAATTATCCGCAAAGCTGGACCAGGTGCTGACACATCCTTATTTTGCACTGCCTGTTTTCATCCTCATCATGCTTCTGATCTTTTACACGACTTTTAACTCAGCAGGAGAATGGTTCAGCAGCAGGCTCTCTTTGCTTCTCGGATACAGCATCCAGAAAATCAGCTGCTTCCTTATGCAGCTGGGTGTTTCTCCTGCGTTCCACCGTCTTGCAGTAGAGGGCATATGTACAGGCATCGGCAGCGTCCTTTCCTTTCTTCCTGTTATTGCAATGTTCTTCCTGTTTCTGTCACTGCTTGAAGAAAGCGGCTACACACCCAGAGTCGCCTTTGTTACCGATAAGTTCCTGCACAAAGTCGGACTTTCCGGTCACTCGGTCATTCCCATGCTCATGGGGTTCGGCTGTTCTGTCCCCGCTCTTCTTGCGGCATGCCGTCTTCCCAAAGGGAGAGACCGGTATCTGACCGTTTTCTTAATTCCATTCCTCTCCTGCAGTGCAAAGCTTCCGGTCTACGCTATGTTTACCGCTGCTTTTTTCGCCCGGTACAGATGGCTGGTCATTGCAGCGCTGTACGGTCTGGGAATTTGCACAGGGCTTCTGTGCCTTATGCTCTTAAAGAAAATTCTGCCGGAGGAAAAAGAGCTGCCCTTTCTTCTTGTTCTTCCGCCGTACCGCATTCCCCATCTAAAAGATGTGGGTATCTGCATATGGGAAAATACAAAAGGATTTATAAAAAAGGCTTTCACTGTCATTTTGACTGCTTCTGCGCTAATCTGGTTCCTGCAGAGCTTTGATGTCCGCTTTCATATGACGGCTCATGCCGAAAACAGCCTTCTTGCTTTTCTTGGAAAAGCTCTGGCGCCGTTTTTTGCTCCTCTCGGGTTCGGCAGATGGGAAGCTGCTGCTGCTTTAATTACAGGTTTTTCAGCAAAAGAAACAATTGTCAGCACATTGGCGGTTCTTGCCTCTGCAAAGGCCGGTCTTCCGCTTTCCGCCTTCCTCTCAGAACTGTTTACACCCTTATCTGCCCTCTCTTTCTTGGTTTTCTGTCTTTTGTATACACCATGTGCTGCAGCTGCTGCTGCACTTCACAGAGAACTCAGGAGCTGGAAAAAGACAATTTTTCTCCTTTCGGGACAGTGTGCAGCTGCCTGGATCTGTGCTTTTGCGGTTTTCCGGATCGGGCAGTTTATGATGAATATTTGAAGAAAAACTGACAGGAAAGAGGCACATTTCCGAAAATTCCAGTCGTCCAATTGACACAATAGTATCAATTATGATAAAATTTTCTTGTGTTTCGCAAACAGTATACAGTTTATATAAGTTTTTTGTATACAGTGTTATTTATGTTTTATTTATAATGTGAAAGGAGTACTTTATCATGACACAGCATTGTGCCGGCTGCCCCGACGCAACAGAAAAAGCCAAGCAGCTCAAAGAGATCATTGCCAAATACAAAGATACTGAAGGAGCTTTGATCCCTGTACTGCACGAAGCTCAGGAAGTTTACGGCTATCTTCCTCTGGAAGTTCAGCGTGAGATATCGCTGGGTCTAAACATTCCGCTGGCCGAAGTTTACGGAGTTGTCAGCTTTTACACACAGTTTTCCATTAATCCGAAAGGAAAATATCAGATTAACGTCTGCATGGGAACTGCCTGCTATGTAAAAGGAGCTAACGATATTTTAGACAAATTCAAGACTCGACTCTCTATCGATGTGGGAGAGTGCACTGATGATCAGAAATTTTCTCTCGATGCATGCCGCTGTATCGGCGCATGCGGACTTGCACCTGTTGTTACCATCAACGATGAAGTTTACGGAAAGCTTACTGCAGACGATGTAGATGACATCCTCGATAAGTATGAAGCGTAATCACCAAAAGGAGAGAAAGAATGATTAGAAATATTGAAGAATTAAACACACTGAGAGACAATGCCTCAAAAGCGATGGGCATCCGTCTCGACCGCACCCAGAACCCATCCCCTGAGGGCGGAAAAATACATATCCTGGTCTGCGGAGTGGCAGGCTGTGCTTCTTCCGGCTCCCTTAAGGTGGCTGCAGCAGTTGAAGAACAGATTAAAATCAACAAGCTGGGTGAAGATGTAAAGGTGATCAAAACAGGTTGCTTTGGTCTGTGTGCCGAAGGTCCTATCATGATGATCTGCCCGGAACATGTAATGTATACTAAAGTTACCCCTGAAGATGTAAACGAAATCTTCGACAGCCATATTAAAGGCGGCAAGATTGTAACAAGACTCCTTGCAGGGGAAAATGAATATGAAGAAATCAAGGATCGTCTTCCGCAGATTCCTTTTTTCGCTATGCAGAAAAGAATTGCACTGAACAATTGCGGAATCATTGACCCTGAAAAAATTGATGAATATATCGCGCTTGACGGCTACCAGGCTCTGGCAAAGGTGCTCAGCAGCATGGAACCTGATGATGTAATTGATGAAATCAAGAAGTCCGGCCTGCGCGGCAGAGGTGGCGGCGGCTTCCCGACAGGAAGAAAATGGGAATCTTCTGCAGTTGTAAAAGAACATACCAAGTATGTCATCTGCAACGCCGACGAAGGAGACCCGGGCGCTTTCATGGACCGTTCCATTCTGGAGGGAGACCCTCATTCTGTAATTGAGGCCATGATCATCAACGGATATGCAGTCGGTGCACACCAGGGATATATCTATGTCCGTGCCGAATACCCTGTAGCTGTACAGCGTCTTGGCGTAGCTATTTCTCAGGCAAAAGAATATGGTCTCCTCGGCAAAAACATTTTAGGAAAAGGCTTTGACTTTGATTTGGAAGTCCGCTTAGGTGCCGGTGCTTTTGTCTGCGGTGAAGGAAGTGCCCTCATGACCTCTATTGAAGGAAAAAGAGGAGAACCTCGTCCAAAACCGCCTAGATCTGCCGAAAAAGGACTTTGGAAAAAGCCAACCGTCCTCAACAATGTAGAAACTTATGCAAATATCCCGCAGATCATCCGTAAGGGAGCCGACTGGTTCAACCAGATCGGAACTGAGAAATCAAAAGGAACCAAGGTTTTTGCTTTGGGCGGAAAAATCAATAATATCGGCCTTGTGGAAGTTCCGATGGGAACAACTCTGCGCCAGATTATTTATGATATCGGCGGCGGTATTCCTGACGGCGGTACATTCAAGGCTGCACAGACCGGCGGACCTTCCGGCGGATGTCTTCCGGCAGAACACCTTGACACACCAATTGACTACGATTCTCTGACCAAGCTGGGCTCTATGATGGGTTCCGGCGGGCTGATCGTAATGGATGAACATACCTGCATGGTAGACCTTGCAAGATTCTTCCTGGATTTCACTGTGGATGAATCCTGCGGAAAATGTCCGCCTTGCCGTATCGGAACAAAGAGAATGCATGAGATCCTCGTAAGGATCACAGAAGGAAAAGGGACCCTGGAAGATCTGGATAAACTGGAAGTTCTGGCTAGAAACATCAAGGCTTCGGCCCTGTGCGGATTAGGTCAGAGTGCTCCAAATCCGGTGCTTTCCACATTAAAATATTTCAGAGATGAATATGTTGCTCACGTTGTAGATAAGAAATGTCCGGCAGGAGTCTGCGTATCAATGGTTAAGTTCATCATTGATGATGATACCTGTAAGCGCTGCGGTATCTGTAAGAAAGGATGTCCGACTCAGTGTATCTCCGGAGACAAAAATACTCCGTTCGTTATTGATCAGGATAAGTGCGTTAAGTGCGGACTTTGTATGGAAAAATGTCCGTTTAAGGCAATACTCAAGAACGCATAAGGGAGGAACTCAAAACAATGAACAAAGTTCATATTACAATAGACGGAATCAAGTTATATGTGCCGGAAAACTATACGATCCTGCAGGCTGCAAAAGAGGTGAATATTACCATTCCTACACTGTGTTTTCTGAAGGATATCAACGAAATCGGCTGCTGCCGTATGTGTGTAGTGGAAGTGAAAGGCTCTCGCGCCCTTCAGGCTGCATGCGTTCATCCGGTAAAAGAAGGCATGGAGGTATTTACCCATACGCCAAAAGTTATGGAAGCCAGAAAAGTAAATCTGGAGCTCATCCTTTCTAACCACGATGCAATGTGTCAGACTTGTACAAGAAGCTGGATGGACTGCGAACTGCAGACTCTGGCCAACAAGCTGTCTGTCAGCACAGTTCGCTTTGAAGGCGACAAGAAACGGCAGCCTCTGGATATCGGTGTATCCATTGTCCGTGACCCGAACAAATGTATTTTGTGCAGACGCTGCATCGGTGCCTGCAAGAATATTCAGACCGTATCCGTTATCGACACCATGAACCGCGGATTCAACACTGTAATCGGTTCTGCTTTCGGCCTGAAGCTGGAGGATACTCCGTGCACCAACTGCGGTCAGTGCATCAACGTATGCCCTGTAGCTGCGCTCCATGAAAAAGGCGATGCTGACCGTGTATGGGAAGCCCTCAATGATCCGAACAAACATGTAGTCGTGCAGACAGCTCCTGCTGTTCGTGTTGCTCTGGGAGAAGAATTCAGCATGCCGATTGGCGAAGCAGTCACCGGAAAGATGGTAACTGCACTGCGTATGCTTGGATTTGATAAAGTGTTTGATACCGATACCGGTGCTGACCTGACAATTATGGAAGAAGGCGCAGAACTCATCGACCGTATCCGCGGAGGTGGAAAACTGCCTCTGATTACGTCCTGTTCCCCGGGCTGGATCAAGTTCTGTGAACATAACTTCCCGGATATGCTGGACAATCTGTCAAGCTGCAAGTCTCCGCACCAGATGTTCGGTGCTGTGCTGAAAACTTATTATGCACAGAAAGAAGGTATTGATCCGAAGGATATTTTCGTGGTTTCTGTTATGCCTTGTACTGCTAAGAAATTTGAAGCTGCAAGACCTGAGATGCAGGTTGACGGTCTGGCTGATGTAGATGCTGTTCTTACTACAAGAGAGCTTGGTAAGATGATCTATGACGTTGGTATTGACTTCCCTGATCTGGGCGACAGTGACTTCGACAACCCGTTCGGAGAAGCTTCCGGTGCAGGTGCAATCTTTGGTACTACAGGCGGCGTTATGGAAGCTGCACTGAGAACCGTAGCCGACATCTTAAATGATTCTTCTGCTGATAACTTCGAATACGAAGAAGTTCGCGGTCTGGAAGGAATCAAGATTGCAACGATCGAAATCGCAGATCTGAAAGTCCGTGCTGCAGTGGCTCACGGTCTTGGAAATGCAAGGAAGCTGATGGAAGCCATTCGTGCCGGAGAAGAGTTCCACTTCGTGGAAATCATGGCCTGCCCGGGCGGCTGCATCAATGGAGGCGGACAGCCGCTTCAGCTTTCCGATGTGCGTAACTGGATCGATATCAAAGCGGAAAGAGCAAAATCTCTTTATCAGGAAGACAGAAAGATGTTTATCCGGAAATCTCACAACAACCCGGCTGTTAAACGTCTCTACAAAGAGTTCTTGGGAATGGCAGGCGGAAAGCAGGCACACAAGCTGCTTCACACCCACTATGCTCCAAGAAAGAACTACGAGGAATAATCCTTCTGTATGGCTTTCCTTCATACAGAATAAGGCTTCAACTGCCGCACAGAATCTGCCGGATTCTGCGCGGCAGTTTTTTCATGGGAAAAGATCCGGCAACTACCGGTTCCTCCATACGAAAGACACTTTGATAAATTCTGAATTGCAGCAAAATTGTTATTTCTACTGCAATTTTTCCCACAGCAATCTCCCGTTTTTCTTCTTATTTTTAATTAATTTGCTGTTTTTTTCTCGATTATTAAATTATCTTGACATTTACTTTAAAATTATGTTATCTTTTTAACCATCAGTTTCAAGTATTTTCTGACATATTTGAAGATTTCTATATTTAAAAGACACGGAAAGGAGTTTCCTATGACGGACAAATGCACCGGATGTGCCCAATCACAGGAAAAAGCAAGTGCCCTTCAGGCAATTATCAAACAGTACAAAGACACACAGGGGTCTTTGATTCAGGTCCTGCATGAAGCGCAGGAAATTTACGGCTATCTCCCGCTGGAGGTACAAAGAGAAATCGCAGAGCAGATGGATATCCCTCTGGCTGAGGTTTATGGAGTCGTCAGCTTTTACACACAGTTTTCCATCAATCCAAAAGGCAAATATAAAATCAATGTCTGTATGGGTACTGCCTGCTATGTAAAAGGCGCCAATGAGATTTTAGATAAATTCCGTACCAGATTGTCCATTGACGTGGGCGAATGTACAGAAGACCGGAAATTTTCTCTGGATGCGTGCAGGTGTATCGGAGCCTGCGGACTTGCACCGGTGGTCACCATCAATGATGACGTTTACGGGAAACTCGTTCCCGATGATGTAGACGCAATTCTTGAGAAATATGAAGAGCAGTAAGGAGGATGCGCCGAAATGATAAAGAGTATAGCAGATATTGATAAAATCAGACAACAGAAGCTTGCGGATCTGAGAATCCGTATGGATCAAAATGCAGAGCCCACCAAAGAAGGCGGCCGCATGCACATTATGGTATGCGGGGGAACCGGATGTACTTCCTCCGGCTCCATGAAGATTATTGAAAACCTGGAAGAGCTGATCCGCATCAATCGAATGAGCGATGAAATCAAGGTGGTCAAAACCGGATGCTTTGGACTGTGTGCCGAGGGACCTATTGTAATGGTCTATCCGGATCACATTATGTACACCACTGTCCAGCCGGAAGATGCATCGGAGATTTTTGAAAGCCATATTCAAAACGGCCGGCCGGTAACACGCCTCCTGGCAGGCGATCAGGCAAGTGAAGAAATCACCAATGCCCTTGACAGTGTGGATTTTTTCTCCAGACAGATGCGGATTGCTCTGCGAAACTGCGGTGCTATCAATCCGGAGTGTATTGACGAATATATTGCACGCGACGGATACCTTGCACTTGAAAAAGTTATTACAGAAATGGAACCTGAGGATGTCATCGATCTTATTACAGATTCCCAGCTCCGCGGACGCGGCGGCGCCGGTTTTCCTACCGGTGTAAAATGGAGCTTTGCAGCTTCGCAGGAGGCAGATCAAAAGTACGTCTGCTGCAATGCAGATGAAGGTGATCCCGGCGCTTTTATGGATCGCTCTGTTCTGGAAGGTGATCCCCACTCCCTCATCGAAGCCATGGCTATCGCCGGATATGCCATTGGCGCAAATCAGGGTTATGTATATGTTCGTGCGGAATACCCCATTGCTGTAGAACGTCTCAGCATCGCCATCCGGCAGGCAAAAGAGTACGGACTTCTGGGAAAAGATATCTTCGGAAAAGGTTTCGATTTCAACCTGGAAATTCGTCTTGGCGCCGGCGCCTTTGTCTGCGGTGAGGAAACCGCCCTTATGACATCAGTAGAAGGCAAGCGCGGAGAACCGCGGCCAAGACCTCCTTTCCCTGCCGTAAAAGGGCTCTTCGGTCAGCCCACCATACTCAATAATGTAGAGACCTATGCCAATATTCCCGTTATTATTTTAAAGGGTGCAGACTGGTTTTCCAAAATAGGAACCGAAAAATCCAAAGGAACAAAGGTCTTTGCTGTGGGAGGCAAGATCAACAATACGGGTCTGGTTGAAATTCCAATGGGCACTACCTTACGTGAAATCGTTTACGATATCGGCGGAGGTATTCCAAACGGGAAGCAGTTCAAGGCTGCACAGACCGGAGGTCCTTCCGGAGGCTGCATTCCTGCATCTGAACTGGATACTCCGATTGATTACGAGTCTCTTCTTGCTCTGGGATCTATGATGGGTTCAGGAGGCCTAATCGTCATGGATGAAGATACCTGTATGGTAGACCTTGCACGATTTTTCTTAGAGTTTACTGTCGACGAATCCTGTGGCAAATGTCCGCCCTGCCGGATTGGAACTAAACGCATGCTGGAAATTGTCACCCGGATTACAGAAGGAAAAGGCACTATGGAAGATCTGGATAAGCTGGAAATTCTGGCAAAGAACATCAAAGCATCTGCCTTGTGCGGGCTAGGTCAGACAGCGCCTAACCCGGTACTGTCCACAATGAAATATTTCCGGGATGAATACATTGCCCACGTTGTAGATAAAAAATGTCCTGCAGGCGTATGTAAATCTATGGTTAAATACATCATTGATACAGAAACCTGTAAACGATGCAGTATCTGCAAGAAGGGATGTCCGACTCAGTGTATCTCCGGCGACAAGGATACGCCATTCTCCATTGACCAGGATAAATGCGTCAAGTGCGGACTTTGTATGGAAAAGTGTCCATTCAAGGCCATCCTCAAGAATGCGTAAGAAGGGAGCGTAAAATAAAATGAACAAAGTACATATAACCATAGATGGGATCAAGCTTTATGTGCCTGAGAACTATACAATTCTCGAGGCCGCAAAAGAAGTCAGCATTACCATCCCCACCCTTTGCTTTTTAAAAGATATCAATGAAATCGGGTGCTGCCGCATGTGCGTTGTGGAAGTCAAGGGTTCCAGAGCTCTGCAGGCCGCCTGCGTCCACCCGGTAAGGGAGGGTATGGAAGTTTTTACTCATACACCAAAGGTAATGGAGGCAAGGAAGGTAAACCTGGAGCTGATTCTCTCCAACCATAATTCCATGTGCCAGACATGCACTAGAAGCTGGATGGACTGCGAACTGCAGTCTCTGGCCAATAAACTTTCTGTCGATACTGTCCGCTTTGAAGGTGAGCAAAAAAAGATGCCTTTAGATATCGGTGTCTCTATTGTCCGCGATCCAAATAAATGCATTCTTTGCAGAAGATGTGTCAGTGCCTGCAAGAACATCCAGACAGTTTCCGTAATTGATGCCGTAAACCGGGGATTCGATACAAAAATTGCAGCACCTTTTGACCTTTCCCTCTCTGATACACCATGTGTCAACTGCGGGCAGTGCATCAACTACTGTCCGGTAGGGGCGCTCCATGAAAAAAGCGATATCGACAAAGTCTGGGAAGCTATTTATGATCCCGATAAGCATGTTGTGGTGCAGACCGCGCCTGCCGTTCGTGTGGCACTTGGTGAGGATTTTGAAATGCCTATCGGCACGCCTGTTACCGGAAAAATGGTTACAGCGCTTCGCATGCTGGGATTTGACAAGGTCTTTGATACTGATACAGGTGCAGATCTGACGATTATGGAAGAAGGGGCCGAGCTCATTGACCGGATTCGGGGCAATGGAAAACTGCCGCTTATCACTTCCTGTTCGCCGGGCTGGATTAAGTTCTGCGAGCACAACTTCCCGAATATGCTGGAAAATCTGTCCTCCTGCAAATCCCCTCATCAAATGTTCGGAGCTGTGATGAAAAGCTACTATGCTGAAAAGGAAGGGATTGATCCTGATAAAATTTTTGTAGTCTCCGTTATGCCTTGTACTGCGAAAAAATTTGAGGCCAGCCGCCCTGAAATGCAGGTGGACGGCCGTCCTGATGTAGATGTGGTGCTCACCACAAGAGAGCTTGGCAAGATGATTTATGATGTGGGAATTGATTTTCCTGATTTGGGAGACAGTGACTTTGACCGGCCTTTCGGTCACGCTTCCGGCGCAGGCGTCATCTTTGGAACGACCGGCGGTGTTATGGAAGCAGCTCTGCGTACGGTTGCAGACCTGCTCAATGATTCTTCTGCCGACAACTTTGAATATGAAGAGGTGCGCGGACTTGAGGGAATCAAGGTGGCAACCTTTGAAATTGCAGATTTGAAGGTGCGCACTGCCGTTGCTCACGGCCTCGGAAATGCCAGGAAGCTGATGGAGGCCATTGAGGCCGGGGAACAGTTCCATTTTGTAGAAATCATGGCCTGCCCGGGCGGCTGCATCAACGGCGGCGGGCAGCCCCTGCAGCTTTCTGATGTACGCAACTGGGTTGACATTCGGGAGGAGCGAGCAAAAGGTCTGTACAAAGAAGACCGGAGCACTTATATCAGAAAATCTCATAACAATCCTGCTGTCAAAAAACTGTATAAGGAGTACCTGGGCATGGCCGGCGGAATCAAGTCGCATCAGCTGCTCCACACCCACTATAAGGCTCGTCCGAATTACGAAGATCAATAACAAATTCTTCTTGTGAAAAGCGAAAAAGAATGATATCCTATTTCAAAAGGAGGATACTATTATGGATACAAAAACAGCTTTAATCGGAATCGTTGTGGAAAATCAGGACTCTGTAGATAAATTGAACGGAATCTTACATGAGTACAAAGAATTTATTATCGGAAGAATGGGGATTCCTCATCCCAGCAAGGATATTTCCATTATCAGCATTGCAATGGAAGCACCTGCTGACATTATCAGTGCACTGTCAGGAAAACTGGGTGCCCTGCCGGGAATCAGCACAAAGACAGTAAATGCAAAAATCTAAATTGTTCCGGCTTCATATCAGAAAAGCCTGCCTTCATCTTTATCCCTGAAGGCAGGCTTTTTTCGTTCTTTTTATAATTGTCAGGATCTGCGCCTTGCGCCTCCCTCTGCCACATGCATTCTTGTAATAGCCTTGGCAATTGCAATCTTTGCTCTGGCGATCTCATTGGGATCATGCTTTGTTTCGTGAGTCAGCCAGTCTTCAGCCTTTGCTTTCTCACTCAAAACACGTTCCATATCAATGTCCTCTGACCACTCTGCCGCATCCGTGTAGATAATAATACTGTCTTTTACATCTACAAAACCGCCTGCAATTGCAGCCACCCGGAACTCATCCTGGCTTTTTCCCTCTTCCTGAATCCACAGTTCTCCAATATCCAGCAATTTGCATGCCCAGGAATGACCGGCCATAAAGCCCTCATCCCCTTCCAGGGTACGCACAATCACAAGTTCGACTTTTCCTCTGTAAAAGACCTTAGAGGGCGTCATGACTTCCAGCCTTACTGTCTTACTCATGGCTCTTCTCAAACCTTTCTACAACTTCATCAATACCGCCTGCAAAGAGGAACATTCCTTCCGGAATCTCGTCATGCTTCCCTTCCAGAATTTCCTTAAATCCTCTGACCGTCTCTTTAAGAGGAAGATATTTACCAGGTGAACCTGTAAACTGTTCTGCTACGCTAAATGGCTGAGACAAAAATCTCTGAATCTTTCTTGCTCTGTTAACAATCAGTTTATCGGAATCAGATAATTCATCCATACCTAAAATAGCAATGATATCCTGCAGGTCTTTGTATCGCTGCAGCACTTCCTGCACGCCTCTTGCTGTATTGTAATGCTCTTCTCCTAATATCAGAGGGTCCATGATTCTAGATGATGACTCCAGCGGATCTACTGCCGGATAGATTCCCAGTTCTGTAATCGCTCGTGAAAGAACTGTGGTCGCATCCAGATGCGCAAATGTCGTTGCCGGAGCAGGGTCTGTCAAGTCGTCAGCCGGCACATATACTGCCTGTACTGACGTAATGGATCCTTTCTTGGTGGAAGTAATCCGTTCCTGCAGCGCACCCATCTCTGTTGCCAGAGTCGGCTGATATCCAACTGCAGACGGAACTCGTCCCAGGAGAGCCGAAACTTCGGATCCTGCCTGCGTAAAGCGGAAGATATTATCAATAAACAGAAGCACATCCTGTCCTTCCTGATCACGGAAATGTTCCGCCATAGTCAGTCCTGTAAGAGCCACTCTCATTCTGGCACCCGGAGGTTCATTCATCTGTCCGAAAACCATAGCTGTATTATTGATAACGCCGGATTCAATCATTTCATAATACAGATCGTTCCCTTCTCTTGTTCTCTCTCCTACACCTGCAAATACAGAGATTCCGCCATGTTCTCTGGCAATATTGCTGATCAGTTCCTGAATCAGTACAGTTTTACCGACACCGGCTCCTCCAAACAGACCTACTTTTCCGCCTCTTGTATAAGGAGCGATCAAGTCGATAACCTTGATGCCGGTCTCAAAAATCTGCGCAGTTGTATCCTGCTCTTCAAATTCAGGTGCTTCCCGGTGGATTGCAGTTCTCGCCTCTGTAGCCACCGGACCTTTTTCATCAATCGTCTCTCCGATTACATTAAACATTCTCCCCAGAACTTCTTTTCCCACAGGAACCTGAATCGGTGCACCTGTATCTGTGGCTTCCATTCCTCTGGTAAGACCATCGGTTGATGACAGCGCAACGCAGCGCACTATATCATCCCCGATGTGCTGCGCTACTTCCGTCACAATCGTCCGGCCTTCAAATTCAATATTAATCGCACTGAGCAGTTCCGGAATTTCTTCCGGGGCAAATTTTATGTCTATAACAGGCCCTATAATCTGATGTATGATTCCTTTGCCCATACCTACCTCCTACATTATTTCTGTGCTTCCGAACCGGCTACAATCTCAATAATTTCATCAGTAATAGCCGATTGACGAGCTCTATTATAATACAAGGATAAATTATCCAGCATTTCTCTGGCATTATCCGTTGCATTTTCCATAGCCATACGTCTGGCTGCATGTTCACAGGTGGCAGACTCAACGACGGCCGCATAGATCATCATCTCAACATACTTTGGCACCAAATAGTTAAACACTGCATCTACAGACGGCTCGTACTCCACCTGTTTCTCCAGTTTCATAATTTCCGGGTCTCTCTCGATATCAAAAGGAAGCAGTGTTACATTCTTCACTTCCTGCTCCAGGCTGCTGATAAAGGACGTATAGATCAATACGACTTCATCAATCTCCCCGGAATTGTACATTTCAATAATCGGCTTACTCATTTTCTGAGTCTCCAGAAATGAGATACTTTCCGGCGGCGCCAGATATTCGCTGTAAATATCATATCCCCTTTTTTCAAAGTACTCTTTCCCTTTTGTTCCAATGGCGACAATCACTGGTTTTTCCCAGTCTGCCCGGATTTCTCGCTCTGCTTCTTTAATAATATTTGTATTAAAGCCACCGCAAAGTCCTCTGCAGCTGGTTACTATGATATAACAAGTAGTCTTAATCTCACGATTTCCAAGCAGATACTGGCGGGGAACTTCACTGCTGTTATTAAAAATTTCTGCAATAGAGTGGGTAATATAATGAAAGTTTTCATTGGTCTTTTCAAAAGTGGCCTTGGCTTTCCTGAGTTTCCCTGCTGATACCAGCTTCATGGCGTTGGTAATATGCTCTGTACTAGTAACACTCTTAATTCGCCTTTTTATATCCTGCATGCTGCTGGATCCCATTGTTCTGCCTCCTTTTACTTATTCATTATGAAACAGCAAGCTTTAAAAACGCTTCCTTGCACAGCCTGATTCCTTCCTGCAGCTGCTTCTCGGCCGCTTCTTCCAGCTTTCCGGTTTCCTTGATACTTTTCCCCACATCCGGATAATGTGTATCCATAAATTCAAAGAATTCCTTTTCAAACTTCTTAATTTGCGTCAGCTCGATTTCTGCCAGATAATCATTGGTTGCCGCATAGATAATCATAATCTGATGCACAACAGAAAGCGGCTGATACTGCGGCTGCTTCAAAATCTCCATAAGAATCATACCATGATCCAGCCTTTTTTTCGTATCTGCATCTACATCAGATCCGAACTGGGCAAAGTTGGCCAGTTCTCTGTACTGCGCCAGCTCCAGCTTTACTTTGCTGGCAACTTGCTTCATCGCCTTGATCTGTGCATTTCCTCCTACTCTGGACACTGAAATCCCCGCATTTACAGCCGGTCTCTGTCCAGTAAAGAACAGTTCGCTTTCCAGGAAGATCTGGCCGTCTGTAATGGAAATTACATTTGTCGGAATATAGGCAGAAACATCCCCTGCCTGTGTTTCAATAATCGGCAGTGCTGTAATGGAACCGCCTCCCAGTTCATCGGAAAGTCTTGCCGCTCTCTCAAGCAGTCTGCTGTGAAGATAGAAAACATCTCCCGGATAAGCTTCTCTTCCGGGCGGTCTTCTCAAAAGCAGCGACATTGCTCTGTATGCAACCGCATGCTTTGAAAGATCATCATATACGATCAGCACATTTTTTCCCTGATACATAAAATGTTCCCCAATGGCACATCCTGCATATGGAGCAATGTACTGCAGCGGTGCCACTTCTGAGGCTGTCGCAGAAACAATGATGGTATAATCCATAGCCCCTTTATTTTCCAGTGTCTGCACCAGCTGCGCAACTGTAGACTGTTTTTGTCCGATGGCCACATAGATGCAGATTACGTCTTCTTCTTTCTGATTAATAATCGTATCAATGGCAATTGCTGTTTTCCCGGTCTGTCTGTCTCCAATGATCAGTTCTCTCTGCCCTTTTCCGATAGGAATCATCGAGTCAATGGCCTTGATACCGGTCTGCAGCGGCTCATTTACAGATTTTCTCTGCAATACGCCAGGAGCCGGATATTCAATCGGTCTGTGCGCTTCTGCTGTAACAGGTCCCTTCCCGTCAATAGGCTGCCCCAGCGCATTTACCACTCGTCCGATCATTTCCGAACCGACAGGCACCTCTACCACTTTTCCTGTAGGCTTTACAATATCTCCCTCTTTGATTTCTTTGTCAGATCCCAGTATTACTGCGCCTACATTGTCTTCCTCCAAGTTAAGCGCCATGCCGTAAGTCTCTCCCGGAAACTCCAGCAGTTCTCCTGCCATACACTTTTCCAGTCCGTAAACTCTGGCAATACCGTCACCGACCTGTATGACTGTTCCAAAATCAGATATTTCAAGCTGATTCTTATAATTTTTTATTTGTTCTTTTATGACAGCACTTATTTCCTCAGGTCGCAAGTTCATATGGCTATCTCCTCCCTATTGTTCCATTATTTTACTTTCCAGATCCTCAAAACGCTTTCGTATAGAAGCATCGATCACACGCCCGTCGATTAAAATCTTCACCCCGCCGATCAGTTTCGGATCCAGTTTGTTTTCCAGCTTTGCGTTTGTCTTTAAAAGAGCAGATGTCTGTTCTTCAAATTTGGCCAGCTGTTCTTCCTTCAGTGGCTCCACAGAATAAACAACACCATAAGTAACGCCGTCTTCCTGATTTACACAATCCTTAAAGGCCTTTACAATTTTAGGAAAATGGGCTGTTCTCCTCTTATCTACTAAGATGTAAAGCAGATTGAGCACTTCTGTGCATATGCGGCCTTCAAAAATATTTTTCAAGACTTCCTTTTTCTCTTCTGCCGAGATTGCCGGATAATTAAAAAAAGCGAACAGATCCGGTTCTTTTTCAAAAATATCCAGCACCTGACATACTTCTTCTAAGACCAGATCTTTTTTCCCTGCTTCTTCTGCAGCCTGAAACAGTGCAGTGCCATAAGTCAGATCTACAGTTAATTCTGCCATTGTCTGTTACCTGCCTGTTCAATGATTTCATCAATGATCTGATCCTGCCCTATTTGTGCAATATTTCGTTCTACAATCTTTTCTGCAGCCAGAAGGGCAAGTACTGCCACCTGCTGCTTCATTCCTTCCAGAGCCTTTTGTCTTTCTCTTTCAATTTCTTTTTCTGCCGCAACGATCATTTGATCCGCTTTTTTATTGGCGTCATCAATGATCTCTGATGCCTGCGCTTCTGCACGAATCTTGGCGGCTTTTATAATTTCACGGCCTTCTTCCTCAATCTTTGCAATTTGTCTGTTGTAGTTTTCCATTTTTTCATCTGCTCTTCGATTGGTCAGTTCCGCATTATCCAAAGCATCTTTAATGGAGTTTTTTCTCGTTTCCAGTATATTGAGAAACGGTTTGTACAAAAATTTTGTAAGCAGACCCACTAAAATCAGGAAATTGATCATGTAAAAAATAAATTGTATCCCGTTGACACCTAATGCCTCTGCCATGGCTCCACCTTCCTTCCTGTGCGTATTTGCAGGCAGGAAACCTGCCTGCATCCTGTATGCTCCTTATTGCCGCATACGCAGTGTTTCCGCAGCGTTTAAATTTTGGAATACAGCAAAAATGCTACAAGCAGTCCATATATGCTCAAAGATTCCATGAATGCAAAGGAAAGTATCATATTGGTACGAAGCATCCCTGCTGCCTCCGGCTGACGTGCCATACCTTCTAATCCTTTTGCTGCCGCTAAGCCCTGTCCGATTCCGGATCCGATTGCTGCCAGACCGATTGCCAAAGCTGCTCCCAGTGCTACTAAACCCATAATTCATTCTCCTTTCAAAATTACATAATCTTCTATTTTCAGCAGAAGTATTGTACCTCCGCTTTCAAACTTACTTATCATTTTCTTCTCTGCTGCCTGCTACTCATGGGAAGGAAGTACTTCTCCGCCGTCTTCTTCCGGCAGCGCTTCTTTAATATATATCCCCGTAAGCAGTGCAAATACAAGTGCCTGCACCAGCCCCATAAGAACACTCAGTGCCTGTATAACTACCGGAAGGCCGATCGGCACCAGGTCAAAGAAGGATGAAGTTACCATCTCTTCTCCGAATACATTTCCGTAAAGTCTCAATGTCAGAGAGATCGGCTTTACTAGATCCTCCAGGATCATAAGCGGCAGAAGAAACGCAAAAGGCTTCAGCAGATGCTTGAAATAGCTCAGCCCGTGGTGTTCCCGTATCCCAATCGCTTGAACCGCTACAAAGACCACAATAGCCATTGCCGCTGTACAGTTAATGGAACCGGTAGGCGGTGCAAGTCCTGCAATGTGCCCTGCTCCCGGAAGCAGCCCTGAATAATTGGAAATCAGGATATAAATAAACAGTGTCCCGACAAGCGGAAAATATTTCCTGCACGCAGCAGCGCCCATAATGCTTTCAAAAAAACCATAGAGACCTTCTATCGCCCATTCCACAAAATTCTGGAGCCCTGTAGGAACCGTCTGCATTCGCCTCCCGGCAATTATAGACAGCACACATAGTATAATGGTAATAGCGGCACTGGTAATCATGCCGTTTGAAATTCCCATAGAATTTAAGGTTTCTATCATTTCCCTATCCACTCTCCTTTCGGTCATTTTCCCGCTTTTTCTGTCCCAGAGCCAGAAGTTTATTCATAACAGACAGACTGACTGCCGTTCCGATCAGAAATGTGACCCCACTGAAGGGAAGGATATCCATGATAAAAAATGCAGCCACCAGCGTAAGTATATTTACACTGTAGCTGACAAAAGCTCTGCCGTACAAACTCCCCGCCTGATTCGGCTGCCCCTGCTGTGCTGCATCTTCTGCCAGATACCTTTTCCAGATAAAAAGATTTTTCAGTTGTCCGACGATACCACCCAGCAGCAGTCCTGCCAGAATTCCTATTGCATAACTCACTGTGCTGTCTCTCTCCTTTTCCGGAACGTCTTCTTCCTTCTCGTCCATAAGCCATAAGCGGATTATAACTTTTTTGTCATTACTGTCTATTATAACTCTTTTCTTTTAAAAGTAAAGGCGTGTTAAGAATTATACTTGATTTTTTTTCAAAACACGCCACACTTCTGTATTTTCCAACATTTTTCGTCAGCATTAAGTTGCTGCGCCACCTTCCCCTTAAGGGGAAACTTTGTCATTATTTTCAATGAATTTGCACAATTTTCTTGTATTTCAATAACTAATTTGCTGTTTACGATTTTTCTATTTCATGTATCACATTTTTCACCCATTTTCTGGAGAAAAATCGCCGTGTTACAACAATGCCTTTGACCACATCTTCTGTCCTCACTGCCAGCACTGCCAGATAAATAGGCAGGTGGAACACCAGAGATGTCAAAAAAGCCACGGGCACGCCTATGCACCAGACCGTTAATACTTCTGCCAGCATGGCAAAGCGTGTGTCTCCTCCGCAACGCAGCACACCGGTGATGTTCACCGCATTGTAAATACTCATCCACATGGTGCACCCGTACACGATCAGTATAAGAAATGCATAATGCTCTCCCCTGTCAGTAAAGTCAAAGAGACTCAAAAGCGGCTTGCCAAGCAGAATAAGAATCGCACCCGCACAAACCCCGATAATCAATCCGATGCAAACCAGCTTCTTTGCCAGGCGGAATGCCAGTTCCGGCTTTCCCTCTCCCAGCTTCTGCCCTACCAGAATCAACGCCGCATCGCCCACACTAAAGGCTGCCATAATAAACAGGTTATTGATGGTATTGCAAGCCTGAACCGCTGCGCCTTCCGTAACACCAATCCGTGCAAAGGCTGCAATGTACAGCGCTGTTCCAAGCCCCCACATCGTTTCATTAATAGTTGTAGGAATTGCATTCTTTACAATTCTGAAAGCAAAATCCCGCTGAAACCCGAAAAACTCCTTCAGTGGTCCTGCAACCGTATTTTTTCTTCCAAATACGACAAAGAGGGTAAGTGCAAGCTCCACAACTCTTGCAATCATCGTTGCCAGTGCTGCTCCTGCTACACCCAGCTCAGGCGCTCCCCAGCTGCCAAAGATAAACAAATAGTTCAGGAAGGTATTGGTTGCAAACGCAACTGCACTGATATACAAAGGCAACCTTGTCTGCTGCGTTGCCCGTAGAGCAGTTGTAAACGGAACTGTAACAGCAACACATAGGAAGGCCGGCGCCGCCATGCGGACATACCCTGTCCCCAGCTCTATAATTTCCGGGAATCTGGTAAAAATCCGAAGGATATACGCAGGAAAAAACATAGCTGCTATAAAGAACAAAATACTGACACCCACATTAATGGTTATAGCAAATCCCGTAGTCTTTCTTATATTGCGCAGATCTTTTGCGCCGAAAAACTGTGCCATAAAGGTTGCAGAACCGCTGGTAAATCCATATAGTACCATCCAGTGAATAAAATAAATCTGTACCGACACACCTACTGCATTTAATTCTGCCTCTCCAAGACTTCCCACCATCAGGTTGTCCACCAGGTTCAGTGAAGAAGTAATCAGACTCTGCAGCGCAATGGGCAGTGCCACCACGGCCAGCACTTTAAACAGTGCCCTGTTATTAATCTCATTTAACGTTACGATTTCTTTTGCCATTCCTCTTTCCTGTGTTTCTTTTCCTTTTCTTCTTCTTTCTTAATATTTACTGCATGAAGCTCGATCTTCTTGTTGCTGGTGTCAGACAGTAGCACATAAAGGAGCATCACTGCAATAGCCAGAAGTCCCAGACACTCTACCATATAACGCCTGCTGTATTCTACTGCCACTACGCCCATAATGCCGCTGATGCAGTACATAATCATCACAGACCGCCGCTGTCCGAAACCTGCCCGCATAATCCTGTGATGCAGATGTTCCTTATCTGCTACTACAATAGACTGCTTTCTCACGAGCCTGCGCAGAATTGCAAAGGCTGTATCAAAAATAGGAAGCCCCAGCACCAGCGCCGGAATAGCCACTGCTACTACAGTTGCGCTCTTCACCGGCTGTATGAGGGAAAAAGTCGCCAGACAAAACCCCAGAAACTGCGATCCCCCGTCTCCCATGAAAATCTTCGCAGGGTGAAAATTGTACGGCAGAAATCCCAGTGCGCCCCCTGCCACAGCCAGCATGACGGTAGCGGCAACATAGTGACCGCGTATGTATCCCGCATAGGCGATGCACAGCGATGCAATCGCTGCAATTCCCGCTGCAAGTCCATCCAGCCCATCTACCAGATTGATAGCATTGGTAATCCCTACGATCCACAGCACCGTCACCAGAAATGAGGCAATACTACCGAAAATCAGATCGCCGCCTCCCAGAAAATCACTGATAAAATCCAGCCGGATTCCGGAGGCATACACAATGACTGCACAGACAAACTGCGCCAGAAATTTCAGTTTCGGGCTTAAATTCTTCAGATCATCCAAAACACCGAAGCCGTAAATCAGGATTCCCCCTATGAGGATCCCTTCCATACTCTTGCCCGGAATAAAAGCCGGCACCACAAAAATACAGATCGATACCATGACCCCAATAAAAATCGCCATCCCGCCGAATCGAGGGATGGGTTTTTTATGCACCCGTCTGTCATCCTTTGGGATGTCCATAGCTCCGATCCTTGGAGCCAGCCAGATTGCCAGCGGCGTAAAAAGTATGCCCAGCGCAAAGGCCGTCAGAAAAGCCGCCCATAATATAAATGAATTAAACTCCACAGTTACTGTTCTCCTAACATGATGATTTTCAGTCCGGCTTCGGCCAAAATATCCACGGACATTTGATCCGGATAGCCATCCTTAACAACGATACGTTTGATCCCTGCATTAATAATCATCTTTGCACAGATCATGCAGGGCTGATTGGTTATGTAGATTGTCGCCCCCTCTACGCTGTGCCCCATAGTAGCGGCCTGAATAATGGCGTTCTGCTCTGCATGGAGCGCCCGGCAGAGTTCATGCCGCTCTCCTGAAGGAATCTGCAGCTGCTCCCGGAGGCATCCCCCTTCCCGATCCCCGCAGTGCTGCAGACCACGAGGCGCACCATTATATCCTGTGGCAATAATATGCTTGTCCTGCACAATCACAGCGCCTACCTGCCGTCTGAGACAAGTAGACCGCTCCGCGGTCAGAACCGCCATTTTCATAAAATATTCATCCCAGCCCGGCCGTTCCTTTTTCATAGCCCGGTACCTCCTGTGTTTCATAATATACCTTTTGTAAATAAAGACCCTGAGGCGGCGCTGTATGACCTGCCAGTCTGCGGTCTCTGCTTTGAATAACGGACTGCACAGACGCAGGCGTTCTTTTCCCCAGTCCTGCTTCCACTAACGTTCCCGTCAGAATCCTTACCATGTTATACAGAAAACCGTCTCCGGTCACATAAATTTCCACATCGTCAGCTTCCTTCTCTATACGGATCTCATATATGGTTCTTACCGTTGTCAGCCGCTCATTTCCGCCTGCAGCCTGAAAACAGCAGAAGTCATGAGTTCCCACTGCAAAAGCAGCTGCCCGGCGCATAGCCTGTACATCAAGAGGGGCAGCGATCTGGTAGCAGTAATTCCTGCAGAACACATCTCCCTTATGGGAGTTTCGGATCCGGTACAGATACGTCTTTGCCTTTGCATCAAATCTGGCATGAAATCCTGCAGGCATTTCATCCACTTGTGTAATGCGGATAGGACCTGTTGCCGCTCTTCCCCGTTTGCCTCCCGACAGCCTATTATTTACTGCCAGTGCCAGGCGATCTGCCGGTATCCCAAGCTCCGCCCGCAAGGTAGCCCGCTGTCCGAAAGCATGAACCCCTGCATCCGTCCTGCTTGTGCCTTCCAGTCTGACTTCCCGGCCGCATACAGACTGAATCGCCTGCTCCAGAGTTCCCTGGACCGTCTTTTTTTCCGGCTGCCTCTGCCAGCCAAAAAAGCCTGTCCCATCATATTCAATCGTCAGCAGAAAATTTCGCTCCATGCCGCGCCCTGCCTCTACTTCTTCGGCAGAATAATCTGCTTATTGTCTTTAGACTGTCTGTACAGAACAAACTTTCTTCCAATCGCCTGCACAAACTCCGCCCCCAGTTCTTCCGCCAGTTCATTGGCCACTTCCTTAGGAGAAAGACTGCACCCCTCCTGAAGCTTCACCTTCACAAGCTCTCTTGATTCAAAACCGTTTTCCATCTCTTTTTTTATGTTTTCTGTTAATCCGCTTTTCCCCAAGAATACGGTAGGCTCCAATTCATGAGCCAGCTTCTTAAGAAAACTTCTTTGTTTACTTGTTATCATTGATTGTTCCTCACTGTTTTTTTCACTGTCAGGCTCCAAAAAGAACCTGTTCTTTTCTATTATATATGAAATCCTGCATTTTACAACAGCGGCCAAATAATTGCCGCATAAAAAATCCCTGCTCCGCAGATATAAGGTCCCAGCGGCAGCATATCATCCTTCTTTATTTTTTGCGCAAGAAGCAGGACGCTAAAGACAAGAGCACTGCTTACTGCCGACAGGACAAGAACCGTTAGTGTTCCGCGAAAACCCAGGCACAGACCTACCGCAGCAAACAGCTTTACATCTCCCATGCCTAAAGATTCCTTCTTAAAAATCAGTTTTCCAAAAAGGGCTGACGCCAGCATGACACCGCCGCCCAGCAGGGCGCCCCACAAAGGCTGCAGCATTTCACTGTGATAGGGGATAAATCCCAGTCCCGAAATTGCCGTAAGAATAACGAACTGATCCGGCAGTATCCCATATTTTTGATCGGCTATTCCTGCTAGCAAAAGCGCCCACATAAAGACAAGCCCTGCTGCAGCAAATTTCCAGTCAAAAACGGTAAGACGAATACAAAGCACCGCAAAGACTCCTGAAAAAAGTAATTTCCAGGGAAAGCCTTTGATCCTCTGGATATGGGGGTCTTTCAGTTCTCCTGCAGGTTCTTCTCCATAGTCACACAGCCACGCTGCCGGAATCTTATTAAAAATATAAACTGCCCCGTGGCCGGCCAGAAAACCCGCAAAAATCGCCCCTGACAGCTTCAATAATAATACGACAAGATTCGACATAATATTGCCCCCTCCTAAGTGTTTTTCTCTCAATTTTATCAATTTCGACATAATAGCACAACCTGTTTTTTCCAAAAAACTCGTAATTTGTCGTAAATGTTTTGTGGATTTTTGTCTTTTTTCCTTATAAAATCTAAGGTAACAGTTATTGCTGCAGAGTCGGAAAGGGGAAATTTACCAATGAAAAAAAGAAATACAGCACGAATCATTGCGCTTATTGTTGCAGCTGCTCTGATCTCCAACAATGTACTTCTGTGCTTCCTGCAGAAGTACGGGACAGCCCCCATGGCCTTCATACTGTCCAACCTTCTGATCCTTCTGCTGGGAGGATTCCTGTTGCGGCTAGAGAATCAGGAATCTCAGAAGATGGAGGTTCTGGAGCATTATCGGCGTTTGTGCAATGCATTCTTGCAAAATACAGCTGACGGAGTTGCGGTTCTTAATCATAAGAACCGGTTTACTTACTGCAATAAACCGTTTCAAGTTCTTCTTGATCTAAAGCAGGTAAATATTCACGGGAAAAAACCTTCCCAAGTCCTT
>CAUWJW010000005.1:0-21824 GCA_963558985.1 uncultured Clostridia bacterium
AAACTGTATATATCCCCATTGTTGTAAGTAATTCCTGTGGAGCAATTGAGGTTGCCCATGCAATCAGCTGTCCATCTTCTTTCGCTTTTTTTGCCCCTGCATAATGGTCATCCAGCAAGGATCCCAGCAATTCTTTTGATGTTTTTTTTGCTTCCATTTTCTTTCCTCTTTCATATTTTTTTAGTCCCCAAGCAACAAAGTTCATAGCTCTTTATAGAAGCATTAACGAAATTTGTGGTACATAAGTTATAATAAACAGGCATAAAACTAAGATCAGGAATGGGATTCCTATATGTTTCAACATTTTTTCCATACTTACATTGCAGGCTGCTGATGCTACAAATAAACTGCATCCATATGGAGGTGTTACCAGACCAATCAAAAGATTTATGGTCATCATTATGCCAAAATGTACAGGATCAATACCAAACTGCACTACTGTCGGTAATAGCATAGGTGCTAAAATTGTAGTTGCAGGAATGTTATCTACAACACATCCAATTATCAATAGAAATATATTGATAATTAAGAGGAACACAATCTTATTATCAGTAAGTCCCACAATTAATTCCGTAACTCTTCCCGGAATCTGAGCTAAACTCAAGTACGCTGCAAATCCTGTAGAAATTCCCAGCAGGAAAGTAGTGATACCATTTACGACTGCCGTATTTACAAATGCATCATACAGACCCTTTAAGTCGATTTCTCTATAAATAAGTACACTGACAATGATCGAGTACACCACCGCTACTACTGCTGCTTCTGTAGGTGTAAAAATTCCTGCATAAATTCCACCCAAGATAATGACCGGTGCAAGTAATGCCCATTTTGCATCCCAGATAGTAGCCAATGCTTTCTTTGCAGGTACTTTTTCATCTTTCTGATATCCTCTTTTCCTGCATATAAAGTAGTTTCCAATAATCAGACCAACACCGATTAAAACACCTGGAACTACCCCTGCCAGGAAAAGATCACCTATAGATGTTCCAGTTACACAGCCATAAATTACTAGTGGAATACTAGGTGGAATTACAGCTCCCAGAGTCCCGGCACAAGCTGCAAAAACAGCACTATACCCCTTGTCATAGCCTTTTCTTGTCATCTGGGGAACCATAATACTCCCAACAGCAGATACTGTAGCCAAAGAGGATCCAGTTAATGCTCCGAAGAACATAGATGCCACGCCTACAACTGCTCCGAGGCCTCCGATAAAGGCTCCGACAAATGCTGCCGCACAATCAATTAAACGTTTGGCAATACCTCCCACACTCATAATAGTTCCTGCTAAAATAAAAAATGGTATCGCCATCATTGGAAAAGAATCAATGCCTGTCGTGGAATAATGTGCCAGAACGGTCAGATCCAAGTCTGTAAAAAGCATTATTGCTGCAATCGTAGAACCGCCTATGCACAAACCTACCGGAACTGAGATAGAAAGCAGTGCAAATAATACGATAAATAATATAAGAATTTCCATTATGCTACCTCCTCATTCTTTCCTGCCCAGGTAAGCCAGGCACCTTTTATTACTCTGACAGCCATGAGAAAACAACTGATTGGTACGGCTCCATACATAATAAATTTTGGTATGCCTAAAGCGGGTGTTATTCCTCCCATTGATAACACATGTGTTACTACTTGTATGCCATTTACACACAGTACTGCCAGTATTGCCAAAGTACAGATATCACTGATTAGAAGAACAATACGTCTGGTATTTCCTTTCAATCTGTCTGTTACCATAGTAATTTTAATGTGCTCACCCTTTTTCTGCCCTAAGCTGATACCTATCCATGAAACCCATATAAATAGAATTCTGGCAAGCTCCTCTGTCCATGATAGGGAAAAATTGGCAATATATCTCATACAAACCTGTCCAAATATTAGTATTACCATTAAGCTAAGTACTAGAACGAGAAAGATCTCTTCAAATTTGTTGTAAAAATCAACTAATTTTTTCATACTTTTCACCTCAATTTATTAATTATTTTCTTTTGCTTTATTTGCCGCATCTAAAATCTGATCCACATATTTATCTCCCACTTCTTCTCTCAGAAAATCATAAACAGGTTCTGCTGCTTTTCTCCAATCCTCTTTATCTTTGATTTCGGTAATTTGCGTACTTCCTTCTTCCTGCATCATTTCCAGATATTCTTCTTCCATAGCAAAGGCATTTTCTCTCTGATACTTAACCAAACATTCATCAGCACCTTTTTGAATTATATTGAAAATATCTTTCGGCAGTGCGTCCATATATATTTTGTCTGCAAGCATGATACAATTTGCATATACGGTTCCTATAGAGGTATAGTAATCTTGCACTTCATAGAATTTATTTACATAAGTCAGCATCGGAGAATTATCCTGCCCATCTACTGTCCCCTGCTGCAGCCCTGTGTATAGTTCTGTAAATGCCATTGGAGTTGGATTTGCTCCCAAAGCCTTGAATAGATTTATATAGAGATTACTTTGCATTACTCTGATTTTTAATCCCTTCATATCTTCAACTGATTCTATCGGATGTTTTGAGTTGGAAATTCCTCTTGCTCCATCATATTGAAATCCTGCGCAGTAAAATCCATCTTCTTCAAGCCATTTACTGTATATTTCTCCAACTTCTCCATTAATTGCCCTTTCCATTTCTTCTGGTGATTCAAAAAGAAACGGTATGTCTAACAGCACTAACTTTGGATCATAGGCTTCCATAGAAGAGGTAGTTGCTACTGTCATTTGCAGCATACCCGCCTTAACTGCTTCAATAGCCTGTTCAATACTTCCCAGCTCACCATTTGGATATATTTCCACTTTTACTCTTCCAGCCGATTCCTTTTCTACCTGTTCTTTAAATTTTAAAGCTGATTGGTGAAGAATAGAATCGGTTGCTTCTACATGTGCAAAACGGAATACTAGTGGATTTTCAGCTGTATATTCTTTACCTGTATTTGTCCCGCCTCTGCAGGAACAAAGCCCTATTGATAAAACAAAAACGGTCAGAATCACTATAATTTTTTTCATTTTTTTTACCTCTGTATATTGGGGAGCAGAGACAAATATGTCCTGCTCTCCAATTAAACTAATAGTTACAGTTGTTTTGCAGCATTAGCCACAGCTTCTTCAAAGATTTTGAGACCATCATCTAATTCTTTTCTTGTAACATTAAGCGCCGTAGCAAATCTGAACCCATTTCCATGGACTCCGCAGCTAAGAGTCAGCATCTTATGTTCCAGGCAGTAATTAGCTACTGCCTGCAGTATTTGTGCACTTGGTGAGTCATCTTCGGGATTTCTGAAGCTAACAGCAACCATCAATCCTAAGCCTCTTACATCTCCCATAATCGGATATTTTTCCTGCATCTCCTCTAGTCTGCTCTTTAGATACTGCCCTTGTGTATTTACGTTTTCCAGAATATTCTCTTCATCAATTAAATCCAATACTGCCAAAGCTGCTGCCGCACATACAGGATGGCCTCCAAAAGTCGTCCCATGCATGCCTGGTGCCCATTTACTCATAATTTCTTCGGTACTTGCAATGGCAGACATAGGGAAACCACCTGCAATGGCTTTACCCATCGTCATAATATCCGGTACGATTCCAAAATGTTCACTTGCAAACATCTTACCTGTCCTGCAATGTCCTGATTGTATTTCATCTAAAATCAGCAAAATGCCGTGTTCATCACAAAGTTTTCTTACTCCCTGCATAAATTCAACAGGTGGTACTACGTATCCGCCCTCTCCCTGCACCGGTTCCATCAGGATGGCTGCAACCATTTCTGGTGCAACTACATAGTCAAATAACTGTTGCAGCTCTTTCAGACAGTATTCTGCTCGCTGATGTTCATCGAAACCTTTCGGGCATAAATCTTTGCTGGGATAAGTTGCAAAATATACAGATCCCATTAATGGTTCATAATACTTTCTATATTTTGAGTTAGAAGCAGTTACTGTTGTGGCGCCAATACTTCTTCCATGAAAAGACCCTTTAAAAGAAATAATAGCAGGTCTCTTGGTATATGCTTTTGCCAGTTTAATTGCACCATCGTTTGCTTCTGATCCGCCGTTGCTAAAGAAAACCGAGTTCAGATTTCCCGGGAGTTTTTCCGAAAGTCTTTTAGCCAGTTCAAGAGTTGTCGGATAGTTCACCATATTGAAAGATGCTGTTGTCAATTTATCTACTTGAGCCTTGGCAGCTTCTACAATTTTAGGATGGCTGTGCCCAAAAGCATTTACTGCGATTCCCTGCACAAAATCCAAGTAAACATCTCCATTTACATCAGTAATATACATACCTTTACCTTTGTCCATAATTAAATCTGTAGTTTTGGATAGTGCCGGGCTTAAATACTTTTTGTAATCGTTAAAATTCATAGCCATTGTAATATAACTCCTTTTCTTTTATTATTCTTACTTCTTATTTTTGTATGCGACTTATAACGGTAAACTGCAGCTTGTACTCCTTATTAGAGCAAGCCCTATGCCATGAACAAAAAATAAAAAAGATATATCACAAGGCTACAGGCTGTAACCCTACAATATATCTCATTTCCAGGTTTTTTATTTTTTCTGATTTTTCGTTTTTTTTAAAAAATTATATGTGATTTTCGATGTAATTTTACATCTATCAACTTATTTATGATGTAAAATTACATCATAAATTAATTTTATATACCATGTTTCTTTAATTTTCTCACAATTGTAGACTGATCTGCTTTAAGGACTGCAGCCATTTTCCTGCTGCTTCCGTATTTTTCTTTTGCGTTGAGCAGGATCTGTTTTTCATAGTCATCCAGCATATTCTGCAAGCCTTTTTTATGCTCTAAGTCTCCACTTATATCCTTTTTCAGCCAAGGTACATCATCTAACTGCAAATACTCATTATTACTAAGCACCACCATATTTTCAATCACATTGCTCAGTTCACGAACATTTCCCTTCCATTCATGTATTTCCAATTCTCGCATTACTTCAAAAGATAATTTTTTATCCATACTGTATTTGCGATTAAATTTATTGAGAAAATTCAATGCCAGAGGTGCAATTTCATCTACACGCTCTTTTAAATTAGGAACCTTTATATTAATAACATTTAAGCGGTATAACAAATCTTCTCGAAAAAGATTTTCATTTACCATTTTTTCCAAGTCACGATTGGTCGCTGCAAGAAAACGTACATCTATAGCAATTTCACTACTTCCCCCAATTCTGGTAATGCTACGATTTTCCAGCACTCTAAGAAGCTTCACCTGTAAATTCAAACTCATCTCACCGATTTCATCTAAAAACAGGGTTCCACCTTCACAGTTTTCAATCAAGCCTTTCTTTCCACCTTTGATTCCCCCAGTAAAGCTCCCGTCTTCATAACCAAAAAGCTCTGACTCTAAGAGATTTTCAGGGATTGCTCCGCAATTTATTGTAACAAAAGGCTTCTCGCTTCTAATACGGTTTTTCACATGCATTTGCTTAGCAACTAATTCTTTTCCTACTCCGGATTCACCAGTTATTAAAACAGTAGTATCAAAAGATGCAACCTTTTCAGCCATTGCATATACGGCCTGCATTTTGGGATTTTTTATCACAATCTGCTCTTCTTTTTGCGACTCCAGTTGTTCTAAATAGAGTTTTTCCATAGCCTTTGCCTTTTCCAATTCCTGTCTTAAGGCATAAATTTCTGGCAAATCCCTGGTATTTACAACCACGCGAACAATTTTTCCATCTTTAAAAAGCGGATTTCCCGTAGAAATCACATGGTTTCCATTTTTCGTAATATGATAAAAGGAAACAGGCCTTTTTTCTTCTAATGCCAATAAAACTGCCGATTGTTTCATCCATTCCGGATTAACCAGCTCCCGTATGTTAAGCCCTATAATTTCCTTTTTTTCTATCCCTGTATTTCTTACATAAGAGTCATTGATGTATTGAACATTTCCAGCTCCATCCGATATTAAAATACCATCAAAGAAGGTTTCCAAAATCTCGTAAAGGGCTTCTGCATTTTGGAAAATGTCAATGTCTTCGCATAGAGCACTAATACTCTTTTGTCCTATTTTTTTCATAAATTCCCTCTCATACAAGCTCCCAAACCCTCTATCTATTTTTACAGCACTTTACTCAAAAAACTCTGCGTCCTTTCATTTTTCGGTGACTCAAACAGCTCCTCCGGAGACCCCTGCTCCATAATCACACCCTGATCAATAAAGAGAACCCTGTCCGCCACTTCCCTGGCAAATCCCATTTCGTGAGTAACAATAACCATCGTCATTCCATTATTGGCCAGATCCTTCATAACAGCAAGCACCTCTCCTACCATTTCCGGATCCAGAGCAGAAGTCGGCTCATCAAACAGCATAACTTCCGGATCCATAGCAAGCGCCCTTGCTATCGCAACACGCTGTTTCTGACCGCCGGAAAGCGCACGGGGATAAGCACCGGCCTTATCTGCAAGACCCACAGTTTTCAAAAGCTCCATTGCCTTCGATTCAGCTGCTTCCCTACTCATACCTTTTACCTTAATCGGCGCCAATGTAAGATTTTCCAGAACCGTTTTATGAGGAAACAGATTGAAACTCTGGAATACCATTCCCAGCTTTTCCCGCACTTTATCAATATCCACATTTGCAGAATTAATCTGCTCCCCATCCAGATAAATCTCTCCGCCTGAAGGCTCCTCTAAAAGGTTCAAACAGCGTAAAAAAGTACTTTTTCCGGAGCCGGATGGTCCTATAATGCACACAACTTCCTGCTCCTTGATTTCCTCAGTAATACCCCTCAGCACTTCCAGCTTTCCAAAAGCTTTCGTTAAATTATTGACCTTAATCACCCTGAGCCATCCTCCTTTCCAGATAAGCAACGATCCTTGATAGTGTCAGCGTCATAATCAGATAAATGACAGCTACACCTATATATGCCTGAAACGATAAAAATGACTGCGATGCCCAAAGCTGACCTCGTCTTGTAATTTCAATAATTCCTGCAACGGATAAAATAGCCGTCTCTTTGATAAGAGCAATAAACTCATTTCCCAATGCAGGGATAATAATTTTAAAAGCCTGAGGAATGATGATATAACGCATAGTCTGCCCCTTTGTCATTCCCAAAGATCTGGCTGCCTCAGTCTGTCCTTTATCCACAGCCTGAAGGCCGCTTCGGATAATTTCTGCCATATAAGCAGAACTATTAATCCCGCAGGCAATAAATCCTATTAAAATCTTGTATTCCCAATGAAAAGATACACCGAACCATTCACTTACAACCTGAGGGATACCGTACGCCAGAATGAGAACCTGAACCAAAAGAGGCGTTCCCCGTAAGATATCCACATAAATAGTAGCGATTCCTCTAAGAATCTTAAATTTGGACATTTTTGCCATAGCAACCAGCAGCCCAATCGCCAGTCCGATTAAAATCGCCACCAGCGAAATCAGCAATGTAGTAGGCGCTCCCTTGGCCGCTATGATAACACCCTGTAAATATTCCTGCACCTTATATCCTCCTGACAAAAATCAGCCTTTGGCCGTTTTCCGACCAAAGGCATATATTTCTTATTCGTAAAACTTTATTGATTAAACCACTTATCTACCAGCTTATCAAATGTCCCGTCTTCTTTGATATTGGCAAGTCCTGCATTAATCTTATCGAGAAGTTCTTTGTTTCCCTTCTTGACTGCAAATCCATAGTTTTCTGCGTTCAGCGGCTTACCTACCATTTTGATTTTATCCGGCTGCTTACTCATATATGCTTCTGTTACAGGTTTATCATTGATTACTGCTGCCACATCACCATTAAGAAGCTGCATCATTGCTGTATCCAGTCCATCCAAAATAACTGCTTCTGCAATCTTACCTTTGTCAGCCAACTCCTGTACTTTGTTTGCTCCTGTTGTACCTGTCTGTGCTGCTACTTTCATATCAGCCGTAAGATCATCAACACTCTTAATCTTGTTATTCTCTTTTGTAACTGCTACCATCAGTTTTGATTCATAGTAAGCGTCACTGAAATCTACCTGCTTCTGACGATCTTTATCATCTTTGTTCATGCCTGCTGCTACAATATCAATATTTCCTGCTTTTAAAGCCGGAATCAGACCGTCAAAAGTTAAACTTTCAAATGTAACTTCAAATCCCTGGTCTTCGCCGATGGCTTTCATGATATCCATATCCAGACCTACAATATTCTGCTCTTCGTCTGTTGTGTCAAACGGTGGGAAACTTGGTTCTGTTCCTACTTTATTAGTTACCGTATCTGCATCTTTTGCTGCTTCTTCTTCACCGCCGCCGCAGGCTGCCAGAGAAAATACCAGCACCATAGCTAATAAAACCGCAACTATGCTTTTTTTCTTCATTTCTTCGTTCTCCCTCTCAAATTCTATAACATAAAAAAATAATCATGCTTTTATAATTATACACGTTATTCATGGAATTTGGAAGGGTAAAATTTATATTTTTTATTGTTTATGCAAAATTATTTATGTTACAAAGGAATAATCAGTCCACCTATAAAAGTTTCCATCATTTCTTCTGTAAGCTTCATATCCCAACTGTAATTTTCATTCTTCTGCAAATGAATCTCCACCTGAGATGTTTTTACCTTTTTACTATCCGATGCCTTTTTTACCTGATCTGCAAAAATAGAAAGGCATTTTTTGTTCAGGCTTTTCTGATCCAGATTACTGGAGTATAGGTTCTCTTCCATATATTGATATGCTTTCTTCTGATATTGTTTCAGCACTTTACTGAAGTCTGCATTGGAAACCTCTGCTTTAATGGTTGCATTTGCTTCTTCCTTGTCCTTTTTTACGGAAAGAATTTTATAGGAAAAGTTTTTAAAAAGGCTGTCATAGATTTTATCCAAGTCTTTTTGATTCCCTTTGCTGTGAAGCAGCATATTGATATCTTCATTTTCTGTATACAAAATGAGCGTATCTTCATTTTTGGTTTTGAGCCCTTTAAAAAAGTCGTTTACAATTACTTCCGGCTCTGTCATGGTAAAGGTGCAGCTGCAAAGAGAAATTACAGCAGCAAGAACTGCGGCTAATCTTAGTATCTTTGTATTCATGATTCCATGCTCCTTCCTTCTTTGCTTTTTTTATTATACCAGTAAATTTTTCAAATGTATGGAGTGGCTGTAAATTTTACAGTCCTTTTTTTCAAAACTGTAGTATACTGAAAATATAGAATTTCTATATTCACTGTATGAATTGTCAGGAAAGGGATCAAATATGGATACTATTACTAAAAAGAAACATTCAAAATTAAAATTCCGACTCCTTCTGATTGTCGATCTTTTTCTGTTTTTTCTGATTTGTGCATCTGCTATCTTTGCCTATTATGCAATCAGAGACTTTGCAGCGCAGGTAGAAGACAGAGAAGCTGCTCATGTTGCATCGATGTATGAAAAATCGAAAAAAGTAAATATCCCTAATTCACTTCGTAATTATACGGCTGAGCGGCTGAGCAAACAGGAGGCCATCCCTGCATATTCCATTTCTCAGATTTATGATCTGGATCTGCGAAAGCCGAGCGGCGTTACGCCTGCTGATTTAAAACTGGTAACAAGTCAGGGGCTTGTAGGTCTTGAAGAAGCATTTGTAAATGCAGAAGAAAAGTATGGTGTAAATTGCATTTTCCTTATGTCCATTGCATCTTTAGAAAGTGCAAAAGGCACAATGATGTTCCGCCCCAACAACATGTTCGGTTATGGAAAAAGCGGTTTTTCGTCCAAGGCGGAAGGAATTTACGTTGTAGCTGGGACACTTTCATCCAAGTATCTGAATCCCGGCGGCAGTCTTTACGGCGGCAGCCCTACAGTGCAGGGCGTTAATAAGCGATATGCTGCAAACCCGCAGTGGTATGCAAAGGTGGGCAAATATATGGAAGAATACTATGAAACGATCAGCAGGGAGCATAATGCGGCTCTAAGTCGGGTAGGAGCTGAGTAACCGGCTTTCTACAGTATTCTTACTTTCATTCTTTCCTGTTAAAGATCCTTTCGGATTTTGGGCAGATTCCAGCGGAATTTCATAGAGCACAGCCGCAGAATAATGATAACCGTCATTCCTGCAAACAAACTCAAGTCATTATTCGTAAAAATACTGACCGCTTTAAATACGACAGCGCCTGCAATGGCTGCAGAAGCATAAAAATGTTTTACAAAAATATAGGGCATGTCTCCGGCAAGGATATCCCTTATCACACCGCCTCCCACACCTGTAATTACACCCACAAAAATTAAAAGAAATTCCTGATTCTCAAACCCTGCCTTAATCGCCACATCCATTCCGCATACTGTGAAGATCCCCAGTCCAATGCTGTCTGTCAGTTTAAGAAGGATATCGTAAACTCTGTTGTTTTCTGCAGAAATATGGCAGAAACGCAGGAAAAATACTGCAATTGAGGATACAATGGCAACCAGCGCATATTTAGAGTCACAAAATGCAACAGGAGGTGCGTTACCGAGAATAATATCTCTCAATATGCCGCCGCCTACAGCAGTTGTTGTTCCCAAAACCACAACGCCCAACAGATCCATCCCTTTTTTCAGCCCTGTAACAGCTCCCGATAGAGCAAAGGCAACTGTTCCTATCATTTCTAAAACTGTAATAAAAAGATGCATTACTTCTTCCTTTCTTCCTGAAATAAGGCAGTGTTAATAGACTACGCAATGAAGGGAGCTGCTGAATTGCTCCCCAGTATATTATTCTCCTTAATATTATCCTATATAGTTCTTCCCACTATACAAGCTCCTGCAAAAAATAAACGAGAGGAGTTAACTCCTCTCGCAGATCTATCATCGCTCGGTTATTTTTTGTTTACCGACGAGTCAGAACCGTCACTCGTCATCATCTGCGATGATACCTTTGTTATTATTATTGTAAGCAGAAACTAAAAATATGTCAATCTTTAAAGAAAGCAAATTCTGCCTCTAATCATCTATTTCCAAAGTTTCTCAGGATAAAGCCCCTTATCCTTCATGGATTGAAGCGCTCCCATCACCTGCTCTTTATCAGCCCGGTAAGTCACACCATACCACTTATCCCTGGATGGCAGTACTTTTACACTGGCCTTTCCCTCCTGAATCAGCTGATCAGTCACCATAGGAAGATAAAACTCTCCCTTAAGAGGATTTTCATCCAGTGTTTTTTCTAAAAAAGCAGGGAAACGAACTTCCATTTCTTTCATCATGCTCTTTGTATATCCCCAGAAATTCATAGATACCGTAGTATTCTCCGGCAATAAATTCCAGGTTTCTCCGTCATCTTCTGTATAGGCAATACCCTCCGCCCTTCTCATAATTTTAGTTCTTTCTGTAACACCGGTCAGATTTCCTTCTGCAGAAATCTCACAAACCCCCCTTGCCACATGGCCGTTTTCTGTAATTGTATTTTCCAGCTGAAAACCGGCCATACAATAGGTATATACATCTTTATCTTCATGGGAAATAAGGAAATCATATACGCTCTGAAAAGCGCCCGGTCCATAGTAGTCATCTGCATTAATGACAGCAAAAGGACCATCAATCAGATGCCTGCAGCTGAGAACTGCATGGGCTGTTCCCCACGGCTTTTCTCGTCCTTCTGGAATTTCATATCCGCCCGGCAGATCATCCAGCTTCTGGAAAGCATACTCCACCTGCATATATTTTCCCGCCCGCTCATCAATCAGCGCACGAAAATCTTCCTCCATCTCTTCTTTGATAACAAAAATAACCCGCTTAAAACCTGCAAGCATGGCATCATACAGGGAAAAATCCAAAATAATTTCACCCTTATCTGTAATAGGATCAATCTGTTTTAATCCTCCATACCGGGAGCCCATCCCTGCTGCCATTATAATTAAAGTCGGTTCTTTCATAAACATTCCTCTTTTCTGTCCAAATAATACTTCTATTATATGCAAAAGAGCCGCTTCGGGCAAGAGGCGGCTTTCCGGCTTAATATATTTAGTTTGCAGGAACCCTGTTTTTCAGCATCAGATTCAAAATCTCAACATCAGTAGTCTTCATCCCTTCACGCCCTATATAGCCCATATTAGCAATCGTCGTTTCAATATCACCTGCCACAAATCCTTCCCCTGCCTGAAATGTCCGGCAGCGAAGCGCCATATTATGCGCAAGAATTGCTGCATCTAAAGCCGATGCAATCTTTGCTGCACAGGATGCCTTTGCTCCATCACACACAATCCCCCCTACATTAGCCAGTGTATTTACAATCGTTGCTGAAATTTCATCAATTCCTCCCCCATACATATAAGTAATTGCAGCACCACTCCCACAGGCTGCGCTCACAGCTCCACAGAAAGCAGAAAGCTTTCCAATATACTGTTTCAAATGGATGGCAACCAGATTGCTTAATACCAATGCACGGTGCAGCTTTTCCCGGCTAAGCTGCAGCTCAGATGCGTATTCTACAACAGGTACCGTAACTGTAATACCCTGATTCCCGCTTCCGGAATTAATCACCACCGGCATACAACTTCCTCCCATTCTGGCATCTGACCCTGCTGCCGCTTTGGCTGCTGCCCGAACCCGCACCTGACTTCCTTCAGTTTCCAAAAGCGTCCTTCCTACACAGGCCCCATAACTGTGATCCAGACCTTCCTGTGCAATTGCACAATTTGCCTGAATCTGGTTTTCCAATAATTCCTTTAGCGGTTCAATATCCCCCTGGTCTGCAAAATAAAGAATGTCTTCTATCCTTAACACATCTGAATTTTTCATGGTTTCACAGGAACTTTCGTCTTCTCTCTGCAGCTTTACCTCTCCATTCTTTTCAATACGAACAATATTTGTATGCGACTTCTTTAAAACTACCCTTGCAGAATCTTCTTCTCCATCTGCAGTCAAATCTATATATAAATTATCTTCTCCCTCCTGCAGCCTGCATATACAAAAATCAGAATCCAATAAACTGCGGGTTTTAACTCTGTCTTCTTCCGTTGCTTTTTCAAGCACATTCAGCTTCCCTGCAGGGTCTCCAATGACAGCACCTAAAATAACAGCTGCCTCCACACCTCTCAACCATCCTGAGTTCGGCACAAACACGCCCTTTACATTTTTAATAATATTTCCACTGCACTTTACTCGGATACGCCTTGGGAAACTTCCCAAAACCTGTACTACCGATGCTGCTGCATAAGCAAGAGCACCCGGTTCTGTACATCCTAAAGCAGAGGTTAATTCTCTCTGCAAAAGTTCAATATAGTATGCATCATTTTTTCTCTTCATTGGGATTTCTCCTTTTTTAATTATATTACTAATAATATCAGAGGTAATACTAGTAGTCAACAGGATTTATTTCCTTTTCTGAAACTATTATGGTATGATAAATATTAAGTATAAAAAGTGTGAAAAAAGGAGCAGTTTGCTATATGAAAAAAAGCGGAAATCTTAAGGATATGATTTACAGCAATGTATTTTCTGACATTATAAAAGGAGAATACGGTGCAAATGATATTATCAGTGAAAAAAAGTTGGTAGAAAAATATCAGGTAAGCAAATCACCGGTAAGAGAAGCTCTCGGAAAATTATGCAGTGAGGGAGTTTTGAAAAGCATGCCCCGGTACGGTTATGTCATTATCCAGCTCACCCGAAGAGATATTGAAAATATTCTTAATTTCAGGCTTATTTTAGAAGGAGGCACGCTGCGGGAGCAAATCCATCAGATCAGCAGTGAACAGATCAAAGAACTGAAAGAAATCGATCTCCTATGTGAGAACGAAGAGTCACAAAATGATTTCTGGCTTCACTGGGAGTACAACCGAAAATTTCATCTTACGCTCATGTCCCTGTCCGGAAATGAATTTTCCTACAAAATGCTGAAACAGGCAATGGATACTTTAACTCGCGCATACGCACAGTTCTACTGGGATAAATGGGAAAATATCGTATTTCCTACAGATACCAAATACCATGTAAAAATTATCCAATGTCTGGAAGAAAAAGATACTGAAGGCGCCATTCATTTTTTGCGTCAGGATATCCGTGATTTTGGAAGATAAGGAGTGTTGATATAAATATGAAAAACAGGCAGATTTCCATAGAACAAATTTTAAATTCCGCCTACGATGGAATCGCATCTGTAGATAAAGATGGAAAAGTCATTCTCTTCAATGATGCTGCAAAACGAATTTTTCATGTAACCGGAAATCCGCTTGGAAAACATATTTCCGAAATTTCACCAATTGCCAGAATGCCGGAAGTCATGAAAGATGCCGTTGCTGAAATCAACCATATTACAAAAATAGACCGCAATACAACGGTAATGACCAGCAGGATGCCCATCTTAGATGAATACGGACAAGTCATTGGTGCTGTAGCTATTTTTCGTGAAATTCCCCAACTGGAGGAGCTTTCCGAGAAACTCAAAGGCAGCATTGCAGTTGCCTATGATCTGACAGAATTACTCTCTTTAAACCGGGAACTCGACAATGCCAAAAGAGTCATCAGAGGACTTAAAGGCAAATACAGTTTCGAGGATATACTTGGCAGGAATAAATACTTAAAAGAGGCCATCGAGAAAGCCAAACGGGCTGCCAAAACTTCTGCTCCCATTCTCCTTATCGGGGATAGCGGAACAGGTAAAGAACTGTTTGCCCACGCTATTCATAACGAAAGCAGCCGTGCCAGTAAACCATTTGTCCGAGTAAACTGCGCAGCTATCAGTGAAAGTATTTTGGAAAGCGAATTATTCGGCTATGAAGAAGGCGCCTTTACCGGTGCGAAAAAAACGGGAAAAAAAGGATATTTCGAGCAGGCAGATCACGGTACAGTTTTCCTGGATGAAATCGGAAAAATAAGCCTTTCTCTCCAGGCAAAACTTTTAAGAGTCCTTCAGGAAAAAGAAATTATACGGGTAGGTGCTTCCAGCCCCATTTCTATAGATGTGCGGATTGTTGCCGCTGCCAATAATGATCTGGAAGCCGAAATTGCTAAAGGAAACTTTCGGGAAGACCTTTACTATCGGCTGAATATGGTTCCGATCCACCTTCCCTCCCTAAAAGAAAGAATAGATGATATCGGAATCCTTAGTGACCATATGATAAGTCTTTACAACGAAGAGTACGGAAGAAAAGTCACTGGAATAACAGCAGAAGCCCTTTCCCTGCTAAAGCAGAAAGAATGGCGGGGAAATATCAGAGAGCTTAGCAATTATATTGGAAGAACCATGATCGATATGGACCCTGCAAAGACGCAGATTGAAACAGGAGATCTTCCGGATTCTGATTTAAAAGAGAAAATTATACCGCTGCCTGAGCATACATCAGAAACCGTTATACCCCTATCCCAAGTTATCAGAGATGCAGAAAAGACATACATCGAGAAAATCCTTAAACAAAATAAGGGCAATAAAACAAAAACCGCAAAACAGCTAAAAATCTCCATTCGCAGTCTATATAATAAACTCCAAAATTAAAAAACAATTAAACTATGCATATGCAGATTATTTCATAGTCTGCATTTTTTTGCATGCATTTTTTTGCAAATAATAACAATAAAATATACATAACTATCGAAAAATACAGTAAAATGGCGAAATCTCACGATTTTATAAATTGGCATAAAATTTGCATTTATATAAAAGAAATACCTATTCAGGAGGAAAAAGCATGAGTCAAATAAAAAAGCAATCCGATTTTTTCCAGCAAACTTATGATTGTGTCATTGAAAACGGAACTATCATAGATCCTAAGACAGAATTACGGACAATTGGGAATATCGCTATCTTAAACGGTAAAATTGCAGGAGTCACCCGTGCACCGTTAAAAGCAAAACGCACAATTGATGCAACCGGAAAAATTGTATGTCCCGGAATCGTAGACCCTCACAGTCATGCAGACGGGCAGCTGTTCAGCGGTTATGTTATGGCAAGTATGGGCGTTACTACAATTATTGTAGGATCCTGTGGTCTTGGACCTTATCCTGTTAAAGATTTTCTTACAGAGCTTGATAAAACAGGTTATCCCCTCAACACTGCTGCATTAACACCGCAGTCCTGGATCCTGAGAGAAAAGGCAGGAATCGAAAGCCCTTATCATACAGCAACAGAAAAACAAATTGCACAAATGGCTGAATGGGCAGAAGAAGATCTTCTGGGGGGTGCAATCGGTCTTTCTCTTGGTCTTGAATATGCTCCTGTTACAACTTGGGATGAAATGCTAGCTATGGCAAAAGTAGCTGCAAAATACGATAAAGTCATGCCGATCCACTCCCGTGCAGGAGGCTGGAATTCTCTTGAAGCAACCAGAGAGGTCATCAAGCTGCAGGAAGTCACCGGTGTAAGAGTACTTTTATCCCACCATGTGTACCAGTGCGGACAGGGAATGATGGAAGAATCCCTTAAAATCATAGAAAAGGCCAGAAGGCAAGGATATGATATCGCAGTTGACAGTGGTGCTTACTGTGATTTTGCCTGCCCTGTAGGATCCGAAGTATTCTGTGAAGGATGGCAGGATATTTATGATTGTTCCTATCATGACATTCTGGCGGGAACAGGAAAATATGCAGGTCAGCGCCTTACAAAAGAAACCTTTGAAGAAATGCGGAAAGAAACACCTGATGCCAGTGTAACGGCTTTTGTAGGAAAGCCTCATGAAATCGCCCTTGCTTTAAAAGAGCCTTATGTAATGATGTCAACAGACGGAGGATTTCCAAATCTTGAGCCCGGAATCGGACACCCGCAGACTGCCGGAACTTATCCGAAAATCTTAAAAGAACTGGTAAGAGAACAGGAAGTTCTTACACTTATGGACTTTGCAAAGAAGTCTTCCTTTATGCCGGCGCAGCTCTTTGGCTTAGAAACAAAAGGATTTATTGGGGAAGGCGCAGATGCGGATTTAATGATATTTGATTTAAAACGCGTCAAAGATAATGCTGCATTCCCGGGGCTTGGCGATCCAATGGCACAGGCAGACGGGATTGAATATGTACTCGTAGCCGGCGTTCCTGTCATTGATCAGGGCGAAATGCAAAAGCAGGCAAAACCGGGAAAAAGCATCTTTGCAAACACAGAACTTTGGAAAATATAAAAGGAGATAATCATGGATTTAGGTATTTTGACCTTATTGCCAATGGTCGTTTTATTTGTTCTTATTTTTACTACAAAACGTATGCTGCTATCTGTAACAGCAGCTACAATTACAGGTTCTATCCTTTTAGGCGGATGGAAATTTGCCTCAGTGTGGCTGGAAAAAGTACAAGCTGCTTTTTCAGGAGGAACTCTTGGGTATTTGTACCTACTTTTAGCTTTGTTTGGTATTTTGATTGCACTTCTTGATGCCTCAGGCTCTGTAACCGAATTTGCCATGTGGCTGAGCAAATATGCAAATACAAAAAGAAAAGCACTTTTTATTACTTATATTCTCGGACTGCTTATTTTTGTAGATGATTATCTTAATAACATGGCAATTGCAACTGCAATGAAAAAAGTCTGCGACAGTCACCGTATCCCACGTACTTTCCTTGGATATGTAATTAACTCTACCGCAGCGCCGGTATGCATTGCGATTCCTATTTCTACATGGGCTGTTTTTTACAGTGGACTTTTTGAGGATTTCGGCGTTACCCATGGGGGAAGCGGTACTTCTGCTTATATTCAGGCATTGCCATATATGTTTTTTGCCTGGATCTCTCTGATTATCATGGCCCTTGTCATACTGGGAGTTATCCCTATGATCGGTATTACAAAAAAGCATGCTCAGTTAGCTGAAGAAACTGGAATCGTATGTCCTGCCGAAGTCAGCTACACAGGTGAAGATATTTTAGCCCCTGATTTTGAAACGATTCAAAAAGAAAATGAAGGTAAAAAAGCGCACCCTTGGAACTTCCTGGTTCCTTTAGTTGTTTTAGTTGCAGTAACTCTCCTTACAGACATTAATGTAATGCTGGGCTGTATGGCTGCTATTGCCGTAACATCTGTTTTGATGCTGATTCAGAAAAAAATCAAAATACCGGAATTGCTGGACAATGCATATAACGGTGTACTCAGTATGGTTGCGATCTGTACACTTATTACCATGACTATGACCCTTGTGGAAGTCAATACAGCTACCGGAATGGCTGAATATGTAGTGGAAACCTTAAAACCTTTCCTCAATGGAGCTTATTTGCCTGCTCTGGTATTTGGTTTCTGTGCCGTTTATTCTTATTTCGGCGGAGGATTTTGGGATATGGCTATGATTTTTATCGCCATTGTCGTACCTCTTGCTAACGGACTTGGAGTAGATCCTCTGATCCCTTGCGCTGCACTGGTCTGTGCATCTGCAGCAGGAAGCACCACCTATGTATGCGGAGATGCTGTAATGGTTTCTTCAAGAGCTGTAGATATCAAACCATATTATCAGATGAGAGGAACTCTTCCTTATGCAATTATCTCTTATGTACTGACAACCATTGCATTTTTAATCGTTTCATTCATTTAACAAGGAGAGCATATGTGTTACAATATAGAGAAACAATTTGACCGGATTTTAGAAAGCTATCATGATGAAATGATTGAAAATCTCTGCCGTTTTCTTCGGATCAGATCTGTATTTGGTCCGGAAGAGGAAAATGCTCCTTTTGGAGCCGGTTCTAAAGAAGCCTTTGATTTTGCCATGGAGCTTGGCAGAGAAAAAGGATTCGACTGTGTGAATTATGAGAATTATGCCGGAGAGATCAACTTTGGAGAAGGAGAAGAAGCTGCCGGCGTAATCTGTCATGTAGATGTTGTTCCTGAAGGAGAAGGCTGGACACATGACCCTTATGGAGGAGAAGTAATCGATGGCAATATTTATGGAAGAGGTGCTGTTGATGATAAAGGATGCTTTATTGCTGCGTTTTATGCATGCCTGGCATTAAAAGAAAGCGGTGTCCCTTTAACCAGACAGATCAAGCATATCATTGGAACAAACGAAGAGTTGGGTCATTTTCCATGTATCCGGTATTACAAGGAACATACAGATAAAATGCCGGTATGCGGAATTGTGCCTGATTCCTGGTTCCCTGCAGCATTTGCCGAAAAAGGGATATGGAACTATGAATTTCGCCGATCTTTTTCCCGGGAAAAAGCCGGAGAAGAAAAGCCTGTGCTGCTTTCCTTTAGCGGCGGAGATGCCTTTAATGTAGTCATGCCTGAGGCAAAAGCAGTCTTCCGGGGAACAAAACAGCAATTCCTGGAGATTATAAAAGATGCAGAGGAAACCATTCCTGCAGACCGTATCCGAATCAAAGAGGAAGATGATATTCTAACAATCCGTGTTCTTGGAAAGTCTGCCCATGCATCCACACCTGAAATTGGTGTAAACGCCGGATCCTATATGCTTCAGCTTTTAAGAAAGATGGAATTTTTCCCATCTTCCGTGTGCAGCACATTGCATACATTTGCAGATCAGGCTGCCTTTGATACAAACGGAACAGGCCTTGGCATCTACTCTTGCGATCATACGGGAGAGCTGACGAATAATCTAGGCATTATACGCTTTTTTGAAAACGAATTTTATGCAGGAAGCAATATCCGCTATCCGATTACGCAAGACCTTGAAAAGCTGGAAGACACTTTAATTGCAAAAGCTGCAGAAGCCGGATGCGACTGTGAGGTTATCATGAAAAATCCGCATTTTTATGTAGACCCGGAAAGTCCCCTTGTTCAAACCCTGGTGAAAATTTATCAGGATATGACAGGAGATACACAAACACCTCCTATTGCCCATGGAGGTGGCTCTTATGCCCGTATACTGGAGAATTTTATCCCATACGGACCATCTATCCGCGGGGAAGAGTTGAGTTTTCACAAGCAGGATGAACACATTTCCTGCGAGCGTCTGCTTCTGCTAAGTAAAATCTACGCCAGAGCCCTTTATGCTATGGCAAAATAAAATTTGAAAGGGGTAAAAAAATGGGAGAAAACAGAATTTTTGTCATTGGATTTTTAGGGAGTGACAGAAAGGGAGCTGCACAAAAATTAGCTGCAGAAAAAGGATTTCAGTACTTAGATCTGGATCAGGAAATTGAAAAAGAAGACGGGCGCTCTATCCTGCGAATCTGCATGATGATGGGCGAGCATGAATATCGAAATAAAGAATACGAAATGCTTGTAAAACTGCAGGAAAAAGAAAATATCGTTGTCTCCTGCGGCGATGCAGTTATGCTTGATGATATGAGCCTGGATATCCTGAAAAAAAACAGAGTCATTCTTGCAGACTGGGAATTAACGCCTGAGAAACTCTGGGAACGTGCAAAAAAAGAAAAAGGTCTGCCTTATGCTTTTATGAATGAGGCAGACGAAAAAATAAAAAAAGAAAAATTTATAACGCTCTATGATCAAAGACGTCATCTTTATGAGCAGTTTTTATAGACCTCTTTAAATGGATTCTGTTTTCCGACCGCTGTATTTATCTTCAATGGAAATAAGAACCATCAAAATAGCCAGACCCAGGCACCATCCTGCCAATACATCGGTAGGGAAGTGAACACCCATATAAATCCTGCTCAAACCGATAAAAATAAGAGGAACAGCCAGCAATACAGTCAGTATGTTGGCTTTCTTTTTATCCTCCGTATATTTGCGTACCAGATAAATCAGAAGACCGAATACCACCATGCTGGTGATAGAGTGACCGCTGGCAAAGGAGTATCCGCCCTGCTCAATTAAATGAAGGCTCTCGTCAGGCCTTGGCCTTTGGAATATATTTTTAATCAATTTATTATTAATCAGACTGGCGCAGGCTGCTCCTAAAGATACCGGAATTCCAAAAGGGATCCTCGTCTTAGGTAAAACCAGAAGAACAATGCACAAAGCCGTAACAGACTGCCAGTTTCCCATGTAAGTAATCACCTTTAGCACAGCTGTAAGACCGTCTGATCGAATCGAATAAAACCACTGTCTGATTACGGTATCAAAAATAAGAACATCTTTTACAGAAATCTGCCAGGCAATAACTGCGAAACCTCCAAGGCATACAAGCAATATCAAAACTCTATTTCTTTTCACTAATTTTCCTCCCCACTTTTCTCTCTATTATATACTTTTTTCATCACCACTTCACTAATTTTATGGTATATTAGATATAATAACACTCAGGAGGATTATTTATGAAAATCATTCCAAATATACCCGGGGCTTTAAAACTCTACATGACACTCAAACCTTTGAACCAATATAAAAAGGCCATTGAGTCAGCAAAAGCTGCAGGAGACTTTGAAGAAGAGAGAAGACTGATCCAAAAGGCAGAGGATATCTGGTCCAATAAAATTATGGATATATTCGGATCAGATTTAATCGTCCACGGAAAGGAAAACATTCCAAATGAAGGACCTGTTGTCTTTGTAGGAAACCATCAGGGGTATGCAGATATTATCGCATATTGTGCTGCCATCAGCCCATCCCTTGCATTTGGTTATGTTGCAAAAGATGACCTTGGAAAGATTCCTTTGTATGGTCCATGGATCAGAAGAATACGCAGCGTCCTGATCAAAAGAGATGATCCCAGAGCTTCTTTAAAAGCCATCGATGAAGGTGTAGATCTGATTAAGCAGGGTTTTTCTCTTATGATTTTTCCTGAAGGTACCAGAAGCAAAGGTCCTGAAGTAGGCAAGTTTAAAAGGGGCGCCTTTAAACTGGCTGTAAAACCGGAAGTTCCCATTATCCCTGTATCTCTTCTGGGAAGTTATAGAATGTTTGAAGAAACAGGAATATTAAAAGGTACCCGGATTGATGTGATGTTCCATCCTGCAGTACAGACCAAAGGACTTGGAAGACACGAAGAAAAAGAGATGTGTCTTGAGGTAGAGAGAGTTGTAAAAGAAGGTGTTTTAAAGCTGCAAGAAATCCAATCTTAAAGAAAAAATCAAATTTTA